>NZ_JAUBRJ010000025.1:0-99869 GCF_036701805.1 Microcoleus sp. N3A4 | reverse complement strand
GAGAGAGAGTTCTCCGGGAGAGGCGGCTCTCCAGTTATTCAGCGCAGATGCGCCTAATGTACGACTTCACGTCGCACGCCAGTATTATCTTGTGTCACCCTACGTACCGCAATACATTTTGCAGACCAAGACCTAATCAGGGTCTTCTGAAGTTTGCGAACTGCTTTAACATCACCACGTTCACTCGCTTGGAATATTCGCTTTTGCAATTTAAAAGTCACCCGTTCTAGCTTTCGCCAGTTGATGTCTTTCCACTCCACCGTCTGATTGTTCAGCGTTTTAGATATATTCATTGCTACTTGTTCTATTCCGTTAGAATTACCGTGTATCTGTCAGCATATCCACACCATTACAGTGAGGCATTCGCTTTTGATACAATCCTTCTCTCTTAAACCATTCGTTAGCTACTTTACTGAATATCGACCTATTCAGAGATTTAAGAGAGTTACTTCGTTCCGATTACACATTTGTTTTGAGTCTTTAGCTGTGATGCTATCCACCGGGTTTATTGGGCGGTGCTTATAAGTCGGTTCTAAAATCGCTTATGCCCTATCCTTGCCTTTTGGCTTGGTGTTAATCAGTCTTTACCGTATTTTTCATCGGTTTTATCCTTGATTAAGCCATTACACCATTTCTCATCACGATGGTTCAAACACATCTTCACTTTCGTTACGCATGGACTCTTGCTCAACAGTTACCGGGTTTGGCTCCTAGTAGTTCTGCCTTTTAACCCCGCTTTAGCCTATTGGTTGCTACTCATTAAACTAGGGGTTATGCTTTCACTCCTGCACTTGGAGGGTAGGACTTACCGCACGGCGATTCACCTACAAATGTAACCAGTTGTCACTAACTGTTTTAGCAGTTAGGCTAGCCGTCCCATAAGCCTTTCGGCTTATTTTAGGTTAAACGAATCGCACTTAGACCTGAGATGAAAGCGGCACGGGCGGTTAAAACCGCCGTGAATCTTTCTTAATTCTTAATATTTGAAAAGTACAAAAGGTATTAAAATATAAACTAAGGAGGTGAGTAAAATTGTTAACAAACTATGTTTATAAGCTACGCCCTAATCAAACAGAATCATCAAAAATGTCGGCTTGGATAGATATGCTGCGAAGTCAGTATAACTGGAATTTGAACGACAGGATTACCCAGTACAATCAACAATTTATCCAAGGCGATTACTGCTGCATTAAAACCAAGGCGGAAGCCTCGCCATTAACTTGCTTTGTAAGCAAAAGTGGTGCAACTGGAAATCCTTGGAAAGATTCCAAGTTTGATAAAGAAGGTAAAGCTAGAAATCCTCGTCGAAGTGCGGCGGACATTCAGATTACAGCGTTGCCTGAATTAAAAATAGCTAGACCTTGGTATGCCCAAATAGATGCAACAGTTCTGCAACAAAATGTTAAAAGATTGGACACAGCCTACAAAAATTTCTTTGATGGTCGAGGATTCCCCAAGTTTAAAAATCGCAGTAATTTCACATCCTTTACTGTAAGGATTCAGGTGAAAAATAGTTCATTCAGAGCGAAGAAATATGGTAGTGTAGTCAAATGAGCAAAAAATCAGAGTTACTAGCACTGAAAATGGAAAGAGTTGACCAGTTGAGCCGTGAGGAACTGATCAAAATTGTGCTGACTCAACAGAAGCTGATTGAAAAACTACAAGAAGAGGTCGAAAAGCTCAAAGAGAGACAGCCCAGCAATAGTAAAACATCATCGAAACCACCATCGAGCGATCTCATACAGAAATCAGAGACAGCCAAAGTTGATAACTCAAAAGAGTCAGAGTCCCAACCAAAGCGTAAACCAGGAGGACAGCCTGGACATATCGGCAAAACCCGAAAAGGGTTTGGGCGAATAGATAGATATGAAATCAGCACTCCTGAGTCTTGTGAGCATTGTGGTAGCAGAGAATTAAGTGACCTTATTGGTTATAGTAAGCAGCAGGTAGCGTGCTTAGTAGATAGACCAATTGAAGTAGTGGAATATCAACGAGCCAAATGTCAGTGTAATGAATGTGGAGCCATAGTGATTGGACTCGCCTCAGCGGATATAGTGCCAGGACAAGATTTGAGTATCGCTCTACAAGCATTATTGGTATGGCTAGGTAATTATGGGCACATATCCTATTCCAAGCAACAAGAATTTCTTCGAGAATTAGGTGGAATTGAAATTGGCATAGGGACATTACAAGCGACAAATGCGCGGGTAGCCGATTCTATAAAGCCCGCCGTTGAAGACTTATGGAAATGGGCACCGTTACAAGCTAATGTCCATGTGGATGAAACTCCGTGGTGTGTCAAGGGAGTCAAAGAATGGTTATGGACAGCGACAGGTAAAAATTTTTGTCTATTCCATGCGGCAGATACTCGTAGTCGAGCCGAATTAGAAACAATGCTGGGTTCGGAGTTTGCTGGAGTGTTGAGTTCTGATGATTTTAGCGTATACAACGGTGTGCTGGTTGGAGCACAGCAGAAATGTTTAGCCCATCTACGGCGACATTTTAAGAAAGTTCTTCTTCTTAGTCACGGTAACAATACTGTCGTCGCCTCTGCGTTCTTAGAATTAATTGATGAGGCATTTCGACAACATCGACTCCGGGCGTGAATACCCTGAAGAACTCGATTATTATACTTGGGCGAGGAACTTTAAGGTCTCTCTGGCAGAATTGTTAAATACTTGGCAAGGTCGTGTTGGTCATGCTGCTGGACTGTTATTGCGCTCGTTGCGTGAGAAAGCAGATCAATGGTGGTATTTTTTAGACCATCCTTCCATTCCTCCTGATAATAATTTGGCAGAACGTTCTTTGCGACTAGCTGTGACTAAACGTAAGGTATCTGGCGGTTCCCGGTCAATGTCTCGGTTTGAACAAACTGCTGATTTGTTATCTGTGATTCAGACTTGTCGGTTTCAAGGTAAAAGCGCAATGACTTTTTTCCGTGATGCTATATCTGCCCATTCTTGTGACTTATTTATGCCTTCTCTTATTCCCCAATCAAAGACCTGAATCCTTACCCTTTACTTATGCGATGGGGGTAAAAATTAAGGGTAATAAAATTTATCTACCAAAACTGGGATGGATGCGGTTTTATAACTCTCGCTCAATCCCAGATGGGTTTACCATCAAGGCTTGCACGGTTAGAAAACGTCAAAATAGTTGGTATGTTTCTGTCAGAATTGAAAATACATCTGTTCCTGATTACAGCCCCAAAAGTCTTGGTAGTAATCCCAAGGTAATAGGTTGTGATTTAGGAATTACTAAGTTGGTTCATCTTTCCGATGGCTACCAAATTGAAAATCCTAAGTTTTTAACCAACAAAAAAGCTAAACGCACTTTGAAGATTAGACAAAGACGGGTGAGCTGTAAAGTTAAAGGTAGTAAGAAGCGAAAGAAAGCTGCCATCAGAGTTGGACGTTTTTATCAGAAAGTTAGTGATAAGCGTCAAGCATATCAGTGGAAAACTGCCAATAAGATCGTGTCTCGCAATGTTGATGTAATTGCTATAGAGGACTTAAACATCTCTGGCATGATGCGTCGGTGCCAGGCAAAAAGTGATGGAAAAACCGGGATATTCCTCAAGAATGGGCAATCAAGAAAGAAGGGATTGAATCGTGCTATCTCTGATGCTAGTTGGGGTGATTTGGGATTGAAGATTGAGTATCTGGCTGCGAAGCAAGGAAAAATCGTAATTAAAGTTAATCCCAAGCACTCCAGCCAAGAAGGCAGAAGTTGTGGGTACATTGATAAATCCAACAGAGATGGAGAAAAGTTCATTTGTGTTGAATGTGGCTATCACGAACACGTTGATATCGGCGCTGCCAAAACCATCAGAGATAGAGCTTTGAAAATAGTACGTGGGGACTCCGCGAAACTTGGTGTAACGAACCTAAACGCCCAAAAGATATCACCACGCTCGTCGAGCAAACGTGGTGAGTTTGGGAACCCTAGCAATAGGGATATTAAGAACGCAATTTCTTAAGAATCTCAGTCGCTTCAGCGCTGAGAGTGTCAATAACCTATTGTCGCCGGAACAATTCTTTCGAGAGTTCAGGCCACCGTTTCAAAGTAGGGTCTTTTTGGGTAACTAATTGTGCTGCTTTCCTAGCTTGTTCTAGTATGGCTTGGTCGTTGACTAAATCCAAAGTAGCAAATTTAGGAAGACCGGTTTGTTGAGTACCCAGAATTTGACCAGGGCCTCGCAATCTCAAATCCATTTCAGCTAGGAAAAAGCCGTCTTGCGAAGTCTCCATCACCGTGAGTCGCTCTCTGGAATTGCTAGACTTGGAATCACTCACCAGTAAGCAGTAAGATTGTGCAGTATCTCGTCCTACTCGACCTCTGAGTTGATGCAATTGTGACAGACCAAATCGTTCCGCGTGTTCAATTAAGATGACGGTGGCGTTGGGGACATCAACTCCTACTTCAACGACGGTGGTGGATACTAGAATTTGAGTGTGATTGGTGTTAAAATTGGCGATCGCTGTTTCTTTCTCTGCTGAACTCATGCGGCCGTGCAGTAGCCCGATATTAACATCAGGAAAGACATTGTTACTCAATTGTCGGTGTTCTTCAATAACTGCTTTGAGGTCAAGCTTTTGAGATTCTTCGACAAGAGGGAGAATGATGTAAGCTTGATGGCCGAGTTGGAGTTGTTGCCGAATGATTTGATATGCTTGACGGCGAGTTCTACTTGTAAATAGCTGGGTTTGAATTGGGTGTCTTCCCGGTGGTAGTTCATTGAGCAAGCTGATGTCTAAATCGCCGTGTAGTGTCAGTGCTAAAGTTCTGGGAATGGGTGTAGCTGTCATTGTCAGGATGTGAGGACTAACGCCTTTTTGCTGCAATTTGAGCCGCTGTTGAACTCCAAATCGGTGCTGTTCATCGATTGCAACCATTCCCAGTTTCTTAAAGTTCACAGTGTCTTGAATCAGTGCATGAGTACCAATTAGTAAGGAAATTTGCCCTAATTCTAATTGCCTCAGTTGGTATTGGCGTTGTTGAGTCCGAGTGGAACCAGTGAGTAGGGCGACTTCTACCCCCAATGGTTCTAACCACTGGCTAATTTTGCGGTAGTGCTGCTGGGCTAAAACTTCTGTTGGTGCCATGAGTGCTGCTTGATAGCCGGATTCAACTGCAGCCAGCATAGCAACTGCGGCTACTACAGTTTTGCCAGCACCCACATCCCCTTGCAGCAGGCGATTCATGGGTACAGGGCGTTTCATGTCTGTTAAAATCTCAAGAATGGCTCGTTCCTGCGCTTTGGTGAGGGCAAAAGGTAAGGTTTTGTAGAAATTGCCTAGCAATTCGAGCGTTGCAGCCAAGGGGCATCCCGGCTGTTGCTGCAAGGCATATCGGCGCTGCAACAGTCCTAGTTGCAAGTAGAAAAATTCGTCAAAGGCTAAGCGCCGCATCGCACTTTCTAACGCCTCATTGTCAGGGGGGAAGTGGATGTACGCGATCGCTTCCTTCAAATGGGTAAGTTGTAAGCGATCCCGAAGTTTTTTGGGTAGCGGATCGGTAATTTCACCAACGCAGTTAATTGCTATGCGGGTACATTTTCCGATTGTTTCTGACGCGATGCCTTTGCATT
The DNA here is from genome assembly GCF_036701805.1 of Microcoleus sp. N3A4. NCBI lineage: Bacteria > Bacillati > Cyanobacteriota > Cyanophyceae > Oscillatoriales > Microcoleaceae > Microcoleus > Microcoleus sp. N3A4. Next base: position 94,279 of record NZ_JAUBRJ010000025.1, on the reverse strand, counting down.
GTTTGTAGATAGGTACAATGGAAGTTGCGCTGGCTTTGGCATCACTCAGACTTAATACTTGAACAGTAGGATTGTTGATGTTTTTGCCATAGCTGTCTTCTTTAATGAGGCCAGTCACTACTACAATTGCACCAGAGGTATAAAGTTCGATTTGCTCGGAACGCCATGCAAGGGATTGGTAATAGCTATGGTGGTAGAATTGAGTGCAGGTGATTCGACCCGTTTTATCGCGGATCATCCACTTTTGTAAGGTGAGTTTGGGGTTGTTTCGGCAGTTGAAGATGCTGTGACTGACAATTTTACCTGCAATTGTTACATAACTTCCCGCCACTGCTTCAGTAATGCGAGTGCGTTTATAGGTGAGATGCTTTGTGGGAAAATAGTAGAGTAATTCGGTAATGGTGCGAATTCCAATTTGGCTCAGTTTTTTAACTTCAGTGGGACTAAGACCGGGAAGGTGTTTTAGGGTGAGAGCTAGGTTCATTTCCTGATGGATTGAGTGAGCTCTACTAAGCCGCTTTCAGCGGCTCCCTCACCGACATGGACAGCGGTTTTTACAATTACCCTCAATATCTCATAGGCTATTTAAGAGAGAGAAAACGTGGGTTGTTTCTTGAACTCAATGGTTAAAAGAAAATTTGGTTCGCTCGATTGATCGTCTCAATTTGTAGCTTTCTGCTTGATATTGTTTGATTTCATGCTTTGCTGTCTCTAAAGATTGTTCTAGTTCAGATAATTCAGAATTGTCGTGAGAGCGATCGGTACTATAGTAGCCTGTTTTGCGAATAGCTGGTAGCACTTCGTGGAAAACCCACCTTTTAAACCGCTTTGCTATTGGCTTGCGAGATTTTAAGAGCAGTCTGTACATTCCAGGTTCGGTAACAGTTAGCATTGGCTGTAACCGTTGTTTTCCAGTGATTTCGGTGATGTGCATAGTATGCACGCCTCTCTCATCTTCATCAAAATCCCGCATTGAGGATCTGGCTTCAGCAATCCCTAAGACATCGCAAACATCTTGAGCTATCCATGAAGGGGTATCGGGCGTTCCTACCATCCGCACTTGTTTTCCTTCAAAGTTGAATTGCTGCCATTCATGAAAGTTCTGAGTTTGGCTTGTTTGTTGAACTGGAAGAGATTCAGGTTTGTCAATGGCTGATAATGTGACTATTTCTGAATAGCTAGATTGGGGATTTAATGCGTTCTTTATTTCGGTTTCAAGAGTTGCCTTAAAAGTATCGTTAGCTAATTCCATGAGTCGTTCTAAACCATTTTCTCCTAAAGCTTCCATTAGTTCGATAGCTGGAAGCTGACCGTTAATAGCTTGAACCTTCCAGTAAAGGTAAGCCATGTCTAAAGGAACAGGTTTTATGCGATTGTTTCGTTCAGCTTCTAGGCGGAAATTGATTAAAAGATATTTAGGAGGCGGACAACAGAGTTTTTTGATAATAATGAATTCTGGTAAGGTTGAGTGCCAAAGTTTAAATCGTCGGAGGCAATATTCTATGTCGGCTCCCGCAGGTGATTTGTCGATGGTCTTGAAAACTTCTTTTTGAGAAAGGCAGTAGATGTTATGGAACTTGAAGATTTCTATCTCAAAGTTGTTGAACTTGAGTAATTTACCACAAGGAATTTCCTCCGTATAGTCTATATTTGTGAAAGCCACTGGTTGCTGTGTTTTAATTTTGGTTTCCGTTTGCGAGTGTGTTGGCGCGATATTTTCTGGCTTCAATGGCGGATTACTTTGGTAGGAAATAGGAGGTTGTGATTGCTCAGAACTACTGAAAACACTATCAACAATTTGTTTAAACTGTTCAAGACCATTTTCTCCGAGTGTTTCAATTAGGGCTTTAGCTTGGGGTCGGGTTTGGGCTTGAAGCTGCCAATATAAATAGACCATTTCGAGAGGGATGGGATGAATGGTACGGATTTGATCGAGTTTGCCGTTGGGGGCTTGCTTTTTAACTTTGAGGGAGCTATTCCAAGGTGATTTCCACAGTTGCGCTCGTTCGAGTTGGTATCTTAAAGTAGAGTTATCTTGTTTACCAATAGCTCGTTCTGCTTGAGTCTGAGATAGGCAATATTCGTCTTCTAGTTTGAGGATTTCGATTAAAGATTCGCCAATTTGGAGGAAGCGGTAGGGGGTAATGATTGGTAAAATTTCTGATGGTTTCATGGTAAGATTTTGCAGCGTAAAGTGGAATAATGGTTGGTAACTTTCGACGATCGTAAAATATTAAAGGGGATTTTGCCTACGGCTAATAGAGTGAATCTTAACAGTAAAATCGGAGCGCTCCAATTGGGGGGATAAGTTCAGTCGAGTTCAATTTGTTTGCGGCTAGGCGGTTGTCGCTGTAGCTGGTTGGATAAACTTTTTTGTGGTTGGGGTACTTTGTATGGCAATTGCTCCTGCAATTCTTGGCGCAAAGTTTGAAAGTTTTTCACATCTTCTGGTGTAACGGAGCAAGCTGGTAAGTGATAGGTTCCGTCGTCTTCAAAACTGGCTCGAAGAATCTCGCCTCTACCGTCAGAAACGGTTATGGCAAGTTCTAGCTCTTGGCGATTCCAGGAGATGCGATACTGGTTCCAATCTATTGATGGTGCTGGTGTTTTAGTAGTAAGTAGTGTGTGCTCTAATGCTGCTCCTGCAATGGGAACGATCTCTTCAGCTATGATGCGGTTTTGTAGGTTTTCTTGTTGAGTTTCCCAAATTTGCTGTTGCGGTGTTTGTTGCTGTTGTAGTTGTTGCTGCTTATCCGACAACTGCTGGTCAACGGCCTGAAAGTGTTCTACATCCTCTTGAGTTAGCAGGTTGTGCCAAACTTTTAGTCCTTTTTTGGAGTAATTAAAACCTAGTACCTGTGTATGATGCGGTACGGGTTCAAGAGTATCTACACGCTGAACTACAACATCGCAACTTTCGGGAAGCCGATCGATTTGATAGCGTTTGTTGTTACTTTCAAGACTATCTGCTTGATAAGAATCAAGGAGAGTGAGTACAATTGGGGCAATTTCATTTCCCCACAACTGGTGGCGTTCCTGTTGTTCTTGCTTCTGCTGTTTCTGAGACATTTGTTCTTGCTTAGGTCGTGCTTGGCGATTGGTGCGAGTTTGCTCCCAACGCTTTTTAAAAGCTTCTCTAATAATGGGCTGTTCTTGGGTATCCGCTGATATTTCTAGGGGCGATGGAAGCGATTGAGTAGTGATTGATTTGTTGCCGAGTTCTAAATCTAGGATTATCCCCCGGTAAGCCAGCCCTGCCAGAGTACAAGCTCCTTTGCCCCTTCCTAATTTGCTTCCTTTGATTGCTACCCCATCTGCTAAGTAAGATATTCCTAAAATTTGACCGTCTGAATTAACTTTAAGGCGGGGGAAAATGTTTTCGTTCTTCAAGTCAGCAAAAAGCTGGTTCAGATTTTTTCCAGGTTCAATGCTAATCGCAATTGTGGCTTGGATTTTCTCTACAGCACTCGGAGTGGGGGGTGTTTGTCTCAAGCCTTGAGAGAATTCCTCCTTTTCTCTCCTTTTCCTTCGCTCTTGTCCCGTACTAGGTGCAGTGTGTTCTACGTACCTACTACATTTAATTTTTTTGAGGTCGAGTTCTTCCTCTAAGGAGCGGAGTGTTTTCTCTAGGCGGTAAAAGTTGTGCCAGTCTGAAACACAATTACCTTCAACGTCAATGCGGGATGCGGCAAGGTGTAGGTGAAAGTGTTTGCGATCGCCGTGAGTGGCGGCAAAGTAGAGGCAGGAATCAAGACCTATCCCTTTGCGTGTCGCGTCCACGACTGTTAACAGGGTGTTGCTGGAAAGTTTGGGAGTATCTTCAATGGCAAAACTAATGCTTGTATGGCAAACGGGATATGAAACGTTAGGATTTAGCAGAGTGGTTGCTTCTAACTGCTGCCAGAATTCCTGCGGTGTTGACCCAGCTAGATTTGTGCAAAGTAGTTGGGATTTTTCTTTGCTTAAGATGTAATTAGTCAAACCTGCAAAGTCAGAACCTTTCGTAATTTTGCCAATCATGGTTTGTGCGTTCGTTTTCGGTTCTTGAGTTAATCTGTGGTGTCAGTTGAGAGTAATTGCAAGCGAATTTTGTCAATTGTTTTAACAATACTGTCGATTTGACTAGCATTTTGATAGTCAATCTGGTCTAAGTTCTGGCTGATTTGTAAGAGGTTTTGGGTGATTTCTCCTAGTAATAAGTGAACTTGAAAGTTGATGCGTGTAATGGTCTTGATGTGACATCCTGCCATGCGCTTCCTGATGAGTTCTGCAATAGTTAATCGGGCGGATATCGCCATAGATGTCCAGGTTTCTTTTTCTTGAGGCGTTAGCCGTAGTAAGTAAGTTTCTGTTCGGTGGAGTTGGCGTGGCATGGTTTAACTGTGTCCTCCTCAGTTATAAGTTGGAGCTGCTTTTGATCCGCTTCAATGGATCGATCCGTTTGGGTGTGTTTGTGGCAAAGTGCGATCGCTTTCTGATTTGATGCTACTTGGACCGTTGGATTGACCATTGGAGCTAAAATATTCTGGGGTTGTTCTTTCAAGTCGGTTGAGTTGCTGTAGCAAGTAATTAATTGCTTTGCAGAAGGTTGATTCTAGTTCAGAGTGTTTGTTAACCTCAACAATAGAGCTATAGTTCTCTAGCTGCTTCCGTAAATTTTGCTGTTGTTCTTGTTCTGATAGTTTGACTATAAAGGCTTGGTTTGCAACTTGAGTTAGCAATTCAAGGCAAATTTCTGTGACTAGGGTTTTGGCAAGCGGATTGCCAAGTTCGTACTGTCGTAACCAGTACAAGCTGACTATTTCTAAAGGCACTGCTCTGATTGATTCCTTTGAGCCGGGTGCTGTTATTTTAACAACTTTTGCTAACCCACAACGCTCACTGAGTAAGGATTTAATTATCTTTGATTCTACAAAATTGTTCAGAGACTGAGCCTCTTTTTCCATTGGCGTGGCAGCACTACTGAGGCTGGCATAGTAATCTCCTGAAGAAATCTGGAACAGTTCTAAATTAAATCCTGCAAATTCGACTATTTTCCTCAATGCTTTGTAGTCAGTTGAGGCTAAAATATCTTCGCTGCTGGTATCCTTACTATTCTCTGGATACAGGGATGTTTGGAGTTGCACTGTGTCGGGCATTTTAGAAGCGATTGCACTTATATCAGCAAGTAAGATCGGATTAGGTGTCAACTCTTGTTCTAAGGTTGTCAATGTTCGGTACAATTGCTCTTGGTGGGGCGAAATATAACTGAAATTTTGGAAAAGTACCTCAAGTACCGCCAACTTTTTTTGGACAAACCAACAAGCATCTGCGAGTGGTTGTAGGGCAGATGTGAAAGAGTTCTGCCAAAGTTCAATAAAGCTTTCTAGCTGTTCAGAGTAGGAGTCGGGAGCGATCTGGGTAAAAGTTGCTAGCACTAGGGAGAAAACTTCTGCTTTAATCCAAACTTTGCCGTCTCGATCGGTAGTAAACAGTTCTGGATATTCTTCGAGCGGATTGAAGAGGGATTCTAGTGACAAATTTTTGGCATTTGTATAGCCTCCTGCTGCCAGTTTACCTCTGAATTCCCAAGTTTGGCAACTGAATTTATTGAATCCTGATTTGAAGTTGCTCCAATTTTCTCCCAAACTTACTGTGCCATTTTCTAGCATGAACTCAAGGCCGTCAGGGTTGAGTGGTGTTACGATAGTGCCTTCCGGGATATCTTTTAAAATCCATTTTTTGTCGGCAAAAACACTTAGGTTGATAGTTGGGTCGTTCCAAAGATTCAGTGCTTGTTCGAGAGTTGCTTGAGTTTCGGGGTTAACCCATTTTGCTAGGTCGAGACCTAGTTTCCAATGTACCCAAGCTATACTTTTTTCTAAATAGCTATGAATAGGATAAATGTGAATTAAGCTTGGATAGGCTGTAGCTAGCACGAGAGAGGGAGGGGTATCAAGTGGGACTGAAGCTGGTTCAATTTGCAGAGATTGAGCCACTTCTAAAGTTAATGTGGCTGTGCTTTTTCTTTTGAGCCAATGAGTTATTTTTTGCTCAACAGGGAGCATTAAGTTACTGACAAATGCGTCTTTTAGTCTGATTTCAATGGTATTCCTAAATTGGGAGTTCTTAAACAAATCATAGTAGCGAACAGGCAATAGGAAAGAACTCGGATATTTGAGAAAATCAAAATTTGATTCCATGCTGTTTACACGGGTTATAAGTGTTGGTTAACTATATGGTATTTGTTGGGTTTATTATTTGACTTCACCACAACTGGCAGTTTTTATTAGCTAACTTGGATCGCTCCTTTTGGAGGGTTCACCTTAAGGCTGAGTTTGATCTATGGCAATGCCTTCGGTTGGCTCCGCGATCGCGAATCGGCAGTTGCTTCAAAACCGTTTTCTTTGATCGCTTGGTTTAGAGCGCTGTCTCGCTCGCTTCTTAATTCTCGTTATTTCTTGAGGGAGCGCGATCGCTTGTTTGCACGTTGCAGATTTTTCTGGAAAGTGGCATGGGAAACACGGGTTAGCGCGATTTCGTTATAGTTCAGTATCAAAACAGCAAGCTCATAAATAATAGAGCTGCTGTTTGCAAAAACCTGTAGTCATTGGCGATCGCTTCAGTTGGTGCGATCGCTCGCGATTGGCATTGATTATCGGTCAATTTGACCTAATTGTTTTCCCTATTCGCTCCCCCGCATTTGCGGGTAATCATTGGCGATCGCACCAACTGAAGCGAGCGCAGGAATTGGAATCAAAGCTTACCCGATAGTAGTTCTAGCAGCAACTATAGCTGAACTTGCATGAACAAACAGGCTCAACCCAACCACTAAGAGTCAATATTCAGGTTATCCGTTGGAATACTGCATCGAAAAGTATTTGTTGAGCCGGCTAATTCTGCTAAAACTGCGAGGGCGATCGTTCGTCTAATTGAATTTTTGTTCAATACTGAGCGTGTTGTGGCTCTACCATACAAACGCTCCTCTTTATTTGAGAAGTTTTTTATATTTTGGTATAAATATATCTCTGAACATTGCTATTGCTATCAGTGAGCTTTGCTTTTTGTGCAAGCTTCCTATCTGCATAAGTTTGAGTTCTCATGCGGTTTTTGTTGCTAACAAGCCCCCAAATTCAGCTAACAATTAAGCTGAGCTTGCACAAGTTTACTCGCACATTCTCATAAAAAACAGCAAAAAACAGCTAAAAACTCACGAAAAATCAGTCTCAAAAAGTTAATTTTGAGGTTTTTTCCTGTCCCGGTACACTTAATATCAATTTAACAATTTAACAGCAAACTCTACACTCCTAATTCCATGAATTGTAGCAGAGGCTCAAAAGTGGTAGCATTTATAGCAAGCTGTATTTTCACAATTGAGCAAGCAAAACTAATTGAAAAGCTGTTAAGACTGCCTAAAAATTAGCGGCCTCGTTATTAGCCATTCAGCTATTGCATATTAATGTATCGGAACAATAGCGGTAGCGTTTTTATAGCAAGAATTGCAGTTCAGTTTGTTTGGCTTTATTGAATAAGGATGAGGAGATTGAAGAGAATGCTTTGGTGCTGGAGTTGGAGACTTACAAGTTTTTGCTGCGGCAGGGGCAATTTCTCTGTCAGCCGTTGGTTTTTCTCAATACCTGTCAGTCGGCTGGGGGGGCGGATGAGTCGCAAGTTACCTACAGCATTGAAGAAGTTCAGCAGAGCAAAGTCGCTGTCCGAGTCGGGGAGCAACTCCTCACCCCACCCCAGATTTCCGCTCAAGTTCTGCGTAAGCTCAAGGAAGATGCCGAGGCAGCCTTGGGTAAGACAATCTCCCAAGCCGTCATCACTGTCCCTGCTTATTTCAGCGAATCCCAGCGTCAGGCAACCAAGGAAGCGGGAGAACTGGCGGGTTTGCGGGTTCCCCGGATTATTAACGAGCCAACTGCTGCTGCTTTGGCATTTGGCTTGGGTGCCCAACCGCAAACAGTAGCCGTGTACGACTTAGGTGGCGGCACGTTCGATATCTCGATTCTGCGGATTGAACGGGGTTTGTTTCGCGTCAAGGCGACGAGTGGCGATACTCACTTAGGGGGCGATGATTTCGATTTGGCAATTGTGGGCTGGATGAAGGCAGCATTCCAGCAGCAGCATGGTGTAGACTTATCCCTTGCACAAGACAATAGTTTGCGATCGCTCCTCCGCACAACAGCAGAAACCGCCAAGATTGAACTCACCCAAGTCACAGAATACGTCATTCGTACCCCGAACTTCTTCACGATGGATAATCGAGCTTTGGGGCTGGAAGCGACTCTCACCCGCATAGAGCTAGAAACGCTGGTGCAGCCTTTAATCGATCGCACCTTAGCTATCTGCGATGCCACCCTGGAAAAGGCAGGTCTGAAGCCAACAGACATTGACCAAGTTTTGCTAGTTGGCGGGCAAACCCGACTCCCAGCAGTCAAGGCAGCATTGCGCGATCGCTACGGTTGGACAATCAATGACTCCGTTAACCCAGATGAGGCAGTTGCTAGGGGGGCGGCGGTTCTGGGGGCAAGGCTGTGCGGCTATCTCAAGGAAGAAGTGAAACTGTGGGATGTTACGCCTTTGTCCTTGGGAATTGAGTTAGCCAATGGCAAGATGGATGCCATCATTCGTGCCAACGAACAGATTCCAGTGACCAAATGGCGCAAAGGACCGCAAGCGTTTACCACCCAGCGTGACGGACAAGAGAGCATCCGCTTCCGCATCTATCAAGGTGAGCGACCGATCGCGGCGGATAATGAATTTGTCGGCGAAGTCGTTCTCAACTTAGCCACTGCTCGTCCTGCTGGGGAGGTTCGGGTTAACTGCATGTTTAAGGTTGACCACGATGGCATCCTCCACGTTTTAGCAGAAGATGGCAGCACCGAGGGCGAACCTGTGGAGAAGACGTTCGATCGCTTTTACCGCCTAACTCCGCAAGAAGTAGAACAGAAGCTTAAAGAAGCGGAGGTGCATCGAGATGAAGACACTATCACCAGTCGTCTGTTCCAGTTAGAGGAGGAACTCACCCGACTGCGGCGTGTCATCAACAAAGAAAAGACATCTGACACTCTGCTGCTGGAAAGCCTGGACAACCTGGAATTGAGCATCCAAGATCGGAATGTCACCCAAGCAGAGGAACTGCTTGCCGAGCTGAAGAGCAAACTATGACCCAAACGAATCGCCGCTGGACTTGGATGGTTTACATGGCGGGGGACAACGGTAAGGTTTTCGAGCAACTTAAGGGAAAACAACGGCTGATGGCTCCGATGGAGGAGCAAGGCTATCAAGATATTCAGGAAATGGAGGCAGTTGGCTCCACCGATGAGGTAGCCATCCTGGTACAGTTTGATACCCTCAGCGATCGCGAACACACCTATCGCATCTATATCCGTCCTCAGAGCGAAGAACGAGTTATCGAAAACATCCCCGAACAGAACACGGGCGATCCTCGCTCGTTACGGGATTTCATCGTTTGGGGAATCGAGAATTACCCAGCACAACACTACGCCCTCATCCTCTGGAATCACGGCACGGGTTGGAAAGAAAATGATATTTATGCCTTTGCGCGAAATCGTGGCGTTGAGCTCAAGGCAAGTGACGATGAGGTGCGCTCCCTCAGTCGCAATACCCGCTTGTCTTCTGCCTTTTTCCTCTCCTCAATCGTGGAAGTGGTGCAACTAGAGGATGGGGAGTCTCGTGCGATCGCATTTGATGATTCATCACTAGACTTCCTCGACAATGCTAAACTTCAGCAGGCGTTTCGGGAAGCCCAGGAGCAGACGGGGCAAAAGGTGAGCTTGATTGGCATGGATGCCTGTCTGATGAGCATGGTGGAAGTCGCGTACCAGTTGCGGGCAAATGCCAATTACATGGTGGGTTCCCAAGAGGTAGAACCCCTGTCGGGTTGGCCCTATACAGCGATTTTGGGCAGTTTAACGAGCGATTCGAGGATGACACCTGAAGCGCTGGCAACGTTAATCGTGCAGGAGTACGGGCGCTACTATGAGGAAGATTCACGGGGAAGTTTACCTCAGATTACCCAATCAGCGACTAATTTGACAGTGGTTGAGAAACTGGCAGAGGCGGTGGGTCGATTAGCTTCAGTTTTACGCCAATTGTTGGTTGAAAAAGATTTTGATGTTGAGAATGCACTATCCTACGCTAAGCGTAAGGTAGTACGTTTTAAAGATATGGACTGTGTGGATTTGTATGATTTTTTGAAGATTGTACGGGATGAGTATACTGGCGAGAGTACTCAATTAACTACTGTTTTAGATGAAGTAATTGATTTAATGACTCTTGAGATTGAGCCTAAGTTAGTTGTGGCAAATGTAACTTTAGGACTTAGATTCTCTCGTGTTAAAGGGCTGTCGATTTACTCGCCGTTTAAAGGGTATTCCCAGTTTTATGACAGGTCAGACTTTGCTAACTGTAGCTGGGGAAAGTTTATTCGATATTTAAATAATGTTGAAGGCTAATGATTAGCTCAAGCTAATAAAAATAAAGAAATAAGCTTGTAAGAACCGAAACTGCAAAAAAGGGATTTTAAGGTAAATTCGCGCAGGTCTTGTGGTAAGGTTCATCACCCATATATTGATGCCATTCCTCTTGAGTCAAATTGCGATTCAAACGGGTACAAGCTTCATCAATCAAATCTTCTGACCACCAAAGCCATTTTTGTAAAATTCCTGTTGTTACGGGGTTATACACACCACCAGCAGTAATTAAATATTTACCATTAGGGCTGAAGGTAACAGCTTGTGAGTTAATAGAGTTAATGCGTGCAGCTTCTTGGCGACTATTGATATCCCAAAATCGTACAATTTTTTCTCCATCGGTAGTAGCAATAAATTTTTCATCTGGGCTAAAGCTAATATTTAAAATACCAGTTTCACTGTTCATGCGTGAAACTTCTTTGCCACTAGGCAACTCCCAAATCTGTATAGTACCATTTGTGCTACTCTTCGCTCCATTAGCCATGAATTGTCCACCACCAATAGCTAAATACCTGCTATTCGGGCTGAAAGCGATAGAGTTTAATGAACCCTTTTTATATTTTAAAAAGCTAACTTCTTTACGGGTAGTGATATCCCAAATCCTTCCAGTACCGTTATCACTTACCGCAGCCAGGTACTTCCCGTTGGGACTAAAGACAAGTTGAACATAATTTTTGTCGGGCATGAGGACAAATTCTTGACCTGTGGATATTTCTAAAAGCTTGATATTTTGACGATTTGCTGTAGCTAAAAAATCTGCATTTGGACTTAAAGCGGTTCCTAGAACATTTATACCTTTTTTAACAAAAACTTCATAACTATTGGACAATTGTAAAACTTTTACATTCTGCTTATCTACTATTAATAGGTACTTTCCATCTACGCTAAATGTAATAGCCAATATACTATGATGCTGAGAAATATGGTTTACTTGATCACCACTGCTTAGTTCCCAAATGCCTACAGTTTTGTTATCAATTAAGGCTGCCAAATATCGTCCATCTGAGCTGAGGGCAATCGGTTCTTGTCTAATATTTTTGACCTGTGTAATTTCTCGATTGTTATTTATATCCCAGACCCGTAAAGTAACGCTACCACCTATAGATTGTTCGCTTTGCGTAACCAAATATTTTCTATCCAGTGTAGAGAAAACTTGATACACAGGTTCTTCAGGTTGCATACGGGCAACTTCAGTACTGCTAATTAGTTCCCAAACCTTGACTGTAGTACTTTCAACCTTTGGCGTGCCATCCGGATTTGATCGCTGGTCATTATAACTTACACTTTTTGTAGCTAAGTATTTACTATTTGGACTAAAGGAAACGGTATCTATTTCTACTTCACCTTCATGGATCATACGGGCAACTTCTTTCCCGCTAGTCGTTTCGTATACTCTTGCTGTGTTACCAACACTAACAGTGGCTACATACTTGCCATTTGGACTGAAGACAACGTTCCATACCCGCCCGTCATGTTTCATTTGTGCAACTTCTTTGCCGCTGATTGCTTCCCAAACTCTTGCAGTGTGATCCCTACTTGCTGTGGCAATGTACTTGCCATCTGAGCTGAAGGCAACGGAACTAACGATATGCTCATGAGCCATACGGCTAACTTCTTGACCATTGCTCACTTCCCAAATCCTTGCCACGCCAGAGAGCCTATCTGTAGCTAGAGTTCTCCATTCAGCTGTAGCTAAATATTTCCCATTAGGGCTAAAAGTTATTTTTTCTATTGAAGCACTAACGGAATTATCCTGTTCAAGCATACGGGCTACTTCTTCTCCGCTATTAATCTCCCAAACTTGTACAAGAGTCGTCTTTTTATTAGAAGTAGATTGGTCACTACCTGTAGCTAAATACCTGCCATCTGGACTAAAAGCAATAGAGGCTGCTGATATTTGTTTTTTTTTGATAGCAATTACTTCTCTATTGCTATGGATATCCAATACTTGTATATTTTTTTTCTCAGTTGTTGGTGAATACTTTTCGTTAGGGTTGATAGCTAAGTACCTCGCATTTGGACTGAAAGTCATTGATTTGACATCACCATCTGGAGTCATCTGAGTGAGCTTTCTACCACTTGTTAAATCCCACACCTGTACGGCGTTGTCCCACTTAACTATGGCAATGTATTTCCTATTTTGGCTAAAAGTAGCGGTCTTGAAGCCTTTTGTCTGCTGTATAAGTGCAACTTCTTTGCCATCATGAATATTCATTAAAAGTAAATTATCATTTGCAATGGCTAAGTGCTTGCTATCTGGGCTAAAGACAAAATCATATACCTGCTTCTCCTCATAAGTTACACCAGGGAGCGAGCGAGGCAGCAAATCTAATCCTTGACGTAGAACTTGATTGGCTTCTAAAGAATTAAGTTTTAGAGAATGAAACCGCTTTAGAGATTCAACAGCCAAAAGAATACCACGCGGTAGCAAATTTGCTTGCTCGTTCTGGATTGATACGGCTCTGTCTACTAATTGGCGGGCAAAGGTAGTTTGATTCTTAATTTGAACCTGTTTGCCCTGATACAGAGCAACACTGAAGGCTGCAATCGCTGCCAAAACAAAACCTGTCCTAATTCCAATTCTCCATCGGCAGTGGCTTCTGCTTCTTTGGACAAATTCTTGAGCTAAATTGGACAGAGGTACTTTGTCAGCAAAACGCTGAAGATAATCCTCAGCAGCAGCTAGCCTTATCCCTTGCAATAGATACGCTTCCTCTCCCCGCTTTCTGTTGTCTCGCCACTCCTTAGCAGCATCTTCAATATCCTGCTTAGTTCGCAGTGCTTCTTGATTTTCCTTCAGCCACTCGCCTAATAAATTCCAATGACGAATTAGCGCTTCGTGGGCGATATTTACTACTGCAACTCGCTTCCCCTCAAGCTCTTGCTCGCTGGTGACAACTAACTTTTCGGTTGCCAAACGTTGCACAAGCTGATTCACTAATACTTCTGATTGTTGTGAGTTGACTAAATCCTGTTGACGAACCTGCTGACGTGTATTTGGAGTTTGCTCATCCTCACCCAAACGAGTCAGTCCCAAAAAAATTCCCTTAGCTGCTTTCTGTTCCTCAATCGAAAGGGATTTATATACTTGATTGGCGTGGTTTTCCAGTGCCTTCTTAACTCCACCAAAGTCAGGGTGGTTATATTCCGATAACGTCAGCCGCTTGAAGCGGTATTTTTCCCACAATTGGGTAAGTGTATACTGCAACAGAGGTAAATCACATGGCGAGTCTGACACATCAGCAATTATCTGGTTGACCAGTTCGCGATCAATTTCCAGTTCCACTTGTTCAGCTGGTTTGGTAATTGCTTCCCTTAACTCCTCCTGACTCATCTGCTTGGCTCTCAGCAAATTCTGGTCAATCTTGGTGGCGAGTCCCGCATAGTCCTGTTGAGCACACTTGTGTTGGAAATCATCTCGCATCACCAACACCAGGCAGAGTTTATTCCCTAACTGCTCCACCACACTTATCAAGCACTTAAAAAACTGCTGCCGTTCCGCATCATCCCGACACTGGGTAAAAACTTCCTCAAACTGATCTACTACCAACACCACACGCTCAGCTGCAGCCGCTTTGATAATCGCCTTTAACTGATTCGCGCTTACCCCCACGACCTGCTCTATCATTTTTAGAGGATGCTCACTAGGGCTGAACGGCTCATAAATTTTCCAGCGATCGCTTCCTAGTATTACCTCACCCAGTTTGAGCTGATACAATAATCCAGCCCGGACAACTGAAGACTTCCCACTCCCCGAAGCTCCCAACACAGCCAGGAAATTACTCTGACGTACCTTCTCTAATAGCTGGTTGGTCAGCGCTGTACGTCCATAGAAATATTTAGGGTCTTCCTCGTTAAAGTCAAAGTAAGCTAACCCTTTGTAAGGACAGGTACTAGAAATGACTGACTGTTCGCCCGTCAGGATAATTTGACCACCAGAATTCGTGCAGATTGGGTGTTGGGGAGCATCTTTTAGAGCTTGCTTGACAAAATCAACTAAGCTGTAATTTGTTACCCATTTTTCTGCTTGCAGAGTTGGGTCTAACCCTTGTAGCAAAGCGCCGCTGAGAACGCCGTGATTCCCTTCCGCCGCTTCATAAGCAACCTGAAAGTTTCGCGAGGCAACAATAAAACAGCGATCACGCCCCTTCTCATACTCGCCTAAATCTGTCGCTAAAAAATTAAGTAACTCACCGCTGTTACAGCAGTCCAACCAAATAACTTGCTGTCGCACCGGACTTTCATTCAAGAATTGACGCAACCATTGCAGGGATAAACCATATTCCACTTTGCTCGAACCTGCATCGCTCGTTACCAAATAGCCTTCTGTTCCACCTTCCCACGCTCTGCGGAAACCGTGTCCAGCAAAAAAAAGAACCGCTGTTTCAGGAATTCGATGACCCTTGGGCTGGAAGAGTTCAGAAATTGCATCTTGTAGCTCTTTTAGTTTTACTGGCTTCTTTAAATCGACTCGCAACTTGCCATCCTGATTGTTTCCAGGCAGTCTCCGCACCTGGAAGTCCCCGTATTTTTCCAGCAATTGCGCGATCGCCTCCGCATCACTAGCCGGAGTTGTCAGGTGCTTGGCTTTACTGGTCGGTGTATCTTTTAAGAAAGGATACTGATTTATACCAACTACAAGTGCTTCTCGTACCATAAAAACCAAGTTTGCCTGAATTTACCGCTTTATCCCGTTACCGAAACACCTTACCTTGATGAATTCCGCCGTCACCAAGACTTTGCTGGCTCTTCTACTGGCTCTCAGAGAGCTAGAAACCCCTCTCAGCAGCGATGAACAATCAGTTTTGCAAGATGTAGGACAGCAATTAGAGATCGACCCCGATTATTGGGATTTTATAGAAGAACAGCTAATGGCAGTGATTGAAGCCAATTCTGCCTTAAATCACTTATATCAGTATAACAAGGCCAAATTAGATACCTTAGACGGTCAAATTCCTCGCGAATTGTTGCCTAGCTTAGGGGACTTGGAGCGAGAACTGTTTCCAGAGGTGAAAGAAGTTACCACTTTTGACGGTCAGCCCAAGGACTCCACTGCTACTCAGCCTGACGAGGCGATCGCTCTGACCAGCGTTATCCTGAAAACTGAAAACCAAGACCAAACCGCCAAGCAGGTAAGTTTTCTAGAACAAGTCTCAGACTATGTAAAAACTTACCGTTTTTTTAACACCTACTTTTGCGATCCTAAAAATCAAACAACCGTTCCATCTAGCGAACCTCTAATTCACGGGCAGGTTTATATATTATTTATAGACATCAGTCCAGAAAGAAAAGGCATAGATGCAGAGCCAACGCCGTTCCCAGATGAAGCTTTAGCTCAAGTTTGGAATGAGCAAGAAACCCTAACTCTAGATGCGATCGTTACCTCAAAAAATGAAGATTTCAGCATTAATGCACAAGTGAAACAGCTAACCTTACCCCGCAGTGGGGCTTCCGATCGCATCCAATTTACTGTTAAGCCTAATCGATTTGAGGGTCGAGGCTACATTCGAGTGGAGTTGTTCTATCGTGGCTACCTTCTCCAATCTAAGCAGATCGCTGTCCTAGTTGTCCCCACTGCTGGATCTGAAATTCCAGAATCTCTACGCCCACCTCAAACTGCTCGCATTACTTTTACTACTACCAACTTACTTTCCAATGAGCAGTTAGCGCTACTGCCAGAACGAGTTTTGGTGGTAAATGTAGAGCTTGATACACGGGATGGCAGCATTGATTTTCGCTTCCTCGATCGCACTCAAGGAAATCGAGAACTAGCCTTCTACGATACCACCTTGCAGCCTGCGGCACTGGGAAATGCGATCGCAGGAATTCGCCAACAACTCTGCTCAACCTTAGTTGACGGGTATTATGGCTTAGTCGAAGGAAGTTTAGAACAACTCAATACTTGGCTCCCCAAACTAGCAGATGCCGGACGCGAACTTTACCGACAAATCTTACCCCAAAACCAAGGTTTATTAGGAGACGAACAGGGGGAACTCCTGCAAGCTGCTCTCAAACCTGGCACCGTTATTCAAGTCAACCCAGTTTTAGGAAAAGTAACAATTCCGTGGGGGTTGCTGTACGAGCGAAAAGTCAAACCCAGTAAACGGACAAGTGTGTGCGATCGCTTTACCAACCGCGATCTAGATTGTACAAATTGTCCCAATAAAGATAATCCAAATTTTGTTTGTCCGCATGGTTTTTGGGGTTATCGCTACTCCATCGAACAACTGCCCTGTTGGGTTAGTAATAAACACCCTAGTCTTTCAGCATTAGTCCGACAGATTCAAAATGACCTGCCATTATACTTGAGCTTCAATGTCTGGCGGGAGTTTAATTTATGGGAAGAACATCAAAAAAAACTAAAAGCTACTGGCTCATTAGAACTACTAACCTGTGAAGAAATACCGCAGCTAGAAATGACTTGGGAATCGCATGGTAATCAGTTAGATTTAGTCTATTTTTACTGCCACGGTGGAGTAGAAGAAATGCCGAAGCGACCCTATTTAGAGCTAAGCGATGACCGAATTTACAGTAATTTTTTAGAGTGTTACGAATCAACCTGGAAGCACCACCCGCTCGTTTTTCTAAACGGCTGTGCCACGGGAGACTATGGCCCCGAAAGCTATGTCAGTCTGATTGATGATTTTTTGAATGCAGGTGCAAGTGGCGTGGTTGGTACGGAATGTCCTGTATCCGAACCGTTTGCTGAACACTATGCTACGGAAGTATTGAAGCGCCTGTTTGTGGGAGAACCTATGGGACAAGCGATGCTCACCGTGCGCCGGGAATTGTTGCAACGATACTCCAATCCCCTCGGTTTGGTTTACTCTTTATATGCTGCCCATGAAATTGCCTTAGCCTGTCCGGTATCGCGTGCTTAATATGAAACGTTGGATTTTTACTGTTTTATGCCTGTTGATAATCTTCCCTGGATCGGCTTTAGCTCAAAGCACTATTGAAGTAGATGCTAAAGACAACCCTTTGCAGATTAGGGGTTGGTTGAATGAGAAAGATTCCCTTCTGGGTAGCATACGCTTAACCGCTCCGACGGCGGTAGAACAATTGACATTTCTGGCTTCCGATTTGAAGCGCCAAGAAGGGGATGGCGCGATCGCACGCCAGCAAATCCAGTTTATCGGAGAACCCAAACTAAAAGCAGGTATTCCCAAGGATTTTCAGGTAAAGGTTTCTAACGCAGAGTTACCGGGGATTTATCAAGGACAAATTCAAGTGCTACTTCCCGGTCAACAACGAAAAACAATTCCGCTCACCGTATTGGTTAAAGCTAGACCTAATCTGAAGCCATTGTCGGGGAATGAGCAGATACAGCTTAAATTAACCCAATGTAGTTGGTGGCTAGATTGTGGGTTGGCACGTTTACTGCTTCCAGCGAGTGCATTTTTGCAACAGTGGGATTTAGCTTTTGATAACTCAGTAGATGCACCTGTAAAAGTGACTGGTGCTGAAGTGGTGTTGAAAGGAGAACAGACTGGCTATCAGTTAACTAAAACTCAAATTCAACTACCTAATATTCCTCAAAGTTTAGCAGCTGATCAAATTGTTCATTTGCTCTTAACATGGGAGAGATCGCAGATTCCCCCAGACCGCTATATGGGAGCAGTTTACCTGACTTTAGAAGATGCCAATGAGCGTTTAATTCTTCCGGTCAATTTGACGATACGGATTGCTCCCTTGATGCCACTTTTAGTTTTATTTCTCGGCATTGTTCTAGGCAGGTTGGTTAAGTATATGCAAGAAAAGGGGATTCCCCAAACTGAGGCGCTAGGTAAGGTAAAGGAACTAGAGCAGCAAATTGATAAGGCTAATGAGCGTGATCGAGATATTCTCACTTCAATGGTAGGAAAAGCTAAACAGTTAGTACAGCAAATGAAATTGGAAGCAGCAACAGCAGAAGTAGAAAAAATTTCGGCTCGTTTAGACTGTTTAGAAAAGCTACGCACTCTAGAGCAGAAGTTAGAACCATTCAAGACTCATCCCCAAGTTAAAGGAGATACTGGTATTCTCAAAAAGATTAGTGACGTGCGAACAAAAATTGAGTTAGAGCAGGATGAGCAGGCAAAAACATTATTGGAAGAGGTGCAGGCAGATATAGCTAAATTGAAAAGTTCTTCGACGATGATGGGGCCAGGTCAAACACCTGATATCAAAATATCAGAAGTTGTTAAGGGAGTAACGGACGCGGCTGTAGCTGTTAGCAATGCTGTTCAATCTGGAGTTAAAAAATCTGGATTGCAGCGATCGCTCATCTTCCTATCAGGGAGTGAGTTTCGGACAGAAGCAACTTATTGGTTTGCGCGACCGTTGTTTTCTTTGGCATTATTGATTGGGTTTTCAGTGGTGGGAATTCGCGCTCTTTATGTGGAGAAGGGAGCAACGTTCGGTGCCGATCCATTTTCGGATTATTGGGGATTGGTGCTTTGGGGATTGAGTGCAGATATTGCCAGTCGCAGTTTGAGTAATTTGACAGGAGAGGAAAAACAAGGAACAAAGGAGTAAAGTACGCTTAATCAAGATTCGAGCAAGTTTTATGATATGGTTCACGGTCTAAATACTGTTGCCATTCCTCTAGTGTCAGATTCCGTGTTAGACGGTTACAGGCTTCATTAATTAAGTCTTCTGACCGCCAGAGCCATACTTTTACTGTGCCGTCATTACTGGTTGTAGCTAAGTATTTTCCATCTGAGCTAAAGACTACTGTTCTAACATCATTATTATGAGTGATACGTGAAATCTCCCGACCGCTAGAAACTTCCCATATACGGGCAGTTTTATCTGCACTTGCTGTTGCTAAGTATTTACTATCTGGACTAAAGGCAACAGAATATACATAGCCTTCATGTCTCAGACAAGCTATTTGTTTACTATTAGTAACTTGCCATAGTCTTGCTGTTTTGTCTGCACTTGCAGTTGCAAAATAATGGTGATTTGGACTGAAGGCAACAGCGTATAAATCGTTTGTAGGAAAATAAAGTTTCCACATAAATTTTACAATTTGGGATTTGGATAATAAAGGAATCAGACTTCTAATCAATATTTTCGTGAGCTACTTGTGCAATTTTATCTCCAGTAACTACATTCCAAATTCGGGCAGTACCATCAGAGGTTGCTGTAGCCAGGTATAAATTTTGTCCATCCCAACTAAGATTAACAGTGTTAACTGTAATTGGTTTTTCGTTATTCTGTTTAACTACTCCCACTTCCGTTTCTTCATAAGGAATATACCTGGGTGGTTCTTGACTTAGCACTTCCCAGACTTGATTAGCTTTATTTTGACTTGCTTGCGAGAGAGCCATTCTATCTTCTAGAGACAATACACGGATTTCCCAAGTCCTCCTATTACTAACTTCAATTGCGATAGCTAAATAGGTACCACTTGGACTAAAAATCGCACTCCGTATAGGGTTTGCTAAGTCGTTGTACTGTATCGACATCAGTGGTTCGCTAGTACAATCTTTACAATTTCTGATGCACAAGACATTATCTTTACTTACAGTAACAATATATTCTCCATCTGTACTAAAACAGAATACCTTTACAGGCTGAGGATATGATAAATGAGCTAAAATTTGTTTTTCATTAATTAAGTTCCATATTTGGACAGTGTTTTCTGCATCTACGATAGCTAGACGCTTACAATCTGGGCTAAAAACAGCATCCCTTAAAATTTTATTGTTAGTAGACTTGCTCTCTTTGCTGTTGTAATCAATACAAGCGACTTCCGGTATACGATCTAATTTCCATATTTGAGCAGAATTAGTGAGTAAATAGCCTTCGTCATAAACAGGACTGAAAACCACATTATGAACAAAACCATTATGATTTATTCGCGCAAACTCTTGTCCCGTCTCAATTTCCCACACATGAGTGATTCTAGAGCGGCCTGCTGTTGCTAGGTATTTTCCATCAGGACTGAAAGCAAGAGAATATAAAGTATCCTCGTGAGGTACACGAATAATTTCTTTTCCGTTAACAACATCCCATACGCTTACCGTATATTTTTGGTTAGATAAGTCATCAACTGCTGTTGCTAGATAACTTCCATCAGGACTAAAAGCAATAATAGAAACTCCCTGCTGCTCAATATCTTTGAATTTTGGTTGACTACCCTGCATCACAAAAATCACTTTATTGTTATCTGATACTGTTAAACATTCCAAATAAGGATGCAAAGCAGCAGCCCTAATCTCATTTTCATAAACAAGGTTTGCTACTGGGCTTAATTTTCTGTCTATCCATTGCCAATATACTACTTGGCTTTTATGAACTATAGCCTTAGCTTGAGGCTCAAAATAGGACAAGGGCAAAACTGTCGTAATGTAATTTCTGGAACTACAGAAATCAATATCTATTATTTTTGTTGGTAAAGTTTCACTACTTATCGGTTGAAGAGTCAATAATTCCCAAACCCATATAGTACAATAATCATATCTATATCCATTGTTAATAAAAGATTCGTCACTAATAGTAACTAAATAATTCTGCTCTATAAAAAAAGATGAAGATATAGAAAACTGATAGTGGTGAGAGTTAGACGGTGGGGAAACTTGCTTTCTATGCTTTAGAGATTTAATGATTATAGGTTCACCTGCATTCCATTGCCATATTTGAACAGTATCTTCCCCTTGATGAACAGCTAAAAGATTGCCGTCTGGACTGAATGCTCTAGCTGTTCCCATAGTTTTATCTTCATGGCTGAAAGTTACTAGAGGACGAGCTAGTAGGCTTAATCCTTGCCTTAGAACCTGATCTGTTTCTACAGAGTGATAACGTTTTACAGATTCTACAGCTAGTAAAACACTACGTTCTAGCAAATGAGGTTGTTGATTTCGTAGTAGTTCTGACTGTGCTGCTAATTGGCGTGCAAGAGCAATTTGACGCTGTTCTTCTGCCTCTTCATATAGCTTTTTCCAACGTTGTTCTTGCTGAATGTGATACTCTTGACTGTCTTGAATAAACTCTTTCGCTAAACTTGACAAAGGTACAATATCCGCCTCCTCATGAAGAAACTTCTCAGCTTCCCCCAACCTCAACCCTGTCAACAAATAATCCTTAGACTTTCCCTTTTCTCGCCACTCCTCAGCCGCCGTCTGTATCTTCCGCTCAGTCCTAATCGAGTCTCGGTTATTATCCAACAATTCCCGTAACCGTGGCCAATAGCGAATCAACGCCTCATGCGCCACATCCACCACCGCCACCTTCTCTTGCCCCTTCCTTTGCTCACTGGTGACAATTAACTTTGCTTGAGCCAACTTTTGAATTACTCGCTCTACCAAATTTGCTGATTGTGATTGAGTGATTAAATCCTGTTGAGGAACTTGCTTGCGAGTATCCGGTGTTCCTTCTCCTAACTGAGTCAACTTGATAAAAATCTGGTCAGCTACTCGTTGTTCCTCACCTGAAAGCTGCTTGTAAGTTTGTTCTGCCAAATTTTCTAGAGTTTTTTGTACTCCACCCAATCTGTTATAACTGTCTAACTTCAACCAATTCAGCGTTTGCCGTTGCCATAATTGCTCTAGCGTGTAAGACAATAAGGGCAGCATTCCCGGTTCAGGCTCGCGTCTCTGCTGCTCTACTTCAACTCCCAAATCCTTAAGAATGACATCGATTAAATTTTCTTCGACCTTCCGCCCTAGTTTTTTCGCAGGTTCAACAATCGCCTGCCTCAACTCCTGAGCGTTCATTGGTATCACCATTACCAGATTGACTTGAATCAACTCAGCTAATTCTCGGTAAGCAGCACACTTACCCAAGAAATCGTCCCGCATTGCAAAGATAAGACAGAGCTTATCCCTCGTTTGTTTTAGCGCTCCCAGTAGACAGAAAATGAACTGCTGTCGGTCAATTTGGCTTTGACAAAGGGTAAAAACCTCTTCAAATTGATCCACAATCAGCACGGTACGGGGCGATTTAGAGGCTCTAATCAAACGTGCTAAACCCGTTGCTCCTGCGGCGATCGCATCCTCAGCCTCTTTTAGCTGCCCTGCACGCTCAATATCCGTTACTTCCTCATCCAGAAATACCGTTGCTAAACTCACCAACGGCTGCTCCCCCGGCGTGAAAATCCGAATTTTCCATTGCTCCGTTCCTGGTAGCCTGCGCTCGTACTTCAACTGATATATCAACCCTGCCCGCAGTAACGAAGACTTGCCGCTCCCAGAAACCCCCAACACCGCTAGAAAATTCCCCTTGCCCACCGGAACTCGCTCAATCAGCTTTTGGGTCAATGCTTCTCGTCCATAAAAATAGTCCGCATCTTCAACATCAAAGAAGCGCAACCCTTTGTAGGGACAGTCCCCATCTGGGGTAGGAATGGAAATCTGCTCCCGTTCGCCCGTCAGAATAATTTCACGGTAGGGGTTGTCCCAGATTGGCTGCTGGGGAACATCCTTGAGTGTTTGGTCAATATACTTGATCAACCGATCATTGTTGACCATACCCTCTGGGTGTCGTCTGGGGTCAAGTCCCTCCCACAGTGCCAGAGAAAACACCCCATGCTGCCCTTCGATATCCTCTTCGGCTGGTTCAAACTCCCTCGCTGCGGCCATAAAAAACCTCGTCCGATCCCGCTCTGCTGTCCCTAGATCCGCCTCCGCGAAATTAAGCAATTCTCCACTGTAGCAACAGTCCAGCCACACAATTTGCTGCTGTACTGGACTCTTTTGCAACAGTTCCCGCAACCATCGCAGAGAAACTCCCCACTGGTTCTTCCTGGGATCTGTATCGCTGGTCGCCAAAAAACCTTCAGTAACTCCACCTAGATTTTTTCGCAACCCATGACCGATAAAGTACAGTAAAGCTGTCTGGGGAACGCTCTCTCCTACTGGTTTAAATAACTGGATAATGGCATTTTCTAAATCTGCCCGTACTAATGCTCCTGCACCAGCAACCTGACGCTGCCCCTCTTGAATCGTTTCCGGCAGTCGCCGGACTCGAAATCCGCCATACTCTTCTAAGCGTTGCGCGATCGCTTCGGCATCGTTAGCAGGAGTCTTCAGATGTTTTGCCTTACTGGTTAAAGTATCTTTCAGGAAAGGATACTGGTTAATCCCTACTACCAGCGCATCTCGATTCATATTTATGTGGGTCGGTTGGCAGTACCTTAAAGTTGTGGTAGGGATAGCAGCTTGTTGGGAAAATTGAATATTTTGAAAATTTTGCCCACCCCTATATCCTAAAGCAAAACCTGTTTCTATTGGCTGTAGCTGACTAAATTATTATTATTGGCAATACTGCCAAGTTCTATGCGTCCTTGGGGGGCAGTTATTTGACCCCTCTGTAGCTGAATTTCATCGCCTACAAGGGCTATGGTTTGTCCCCTTAGCACTTGGAGTCCGAAAATTTGACCCTTGCTATCGATCGCCCTAGATTGATTGACGATGCTGCCGGGATTTGAACCATATTGCAAGCCAATGGGTACGTTTACTCTGAGTAAAGAGGAGGGAGGATTAGGAGCGATCGCGCTAAATTCTTTCCCATCTGCCAACTTGACAGCACTCGCTGTACTCGCCAAAAAGGAGCCACCAATATTTAAGCTGGCGTTGTGGCCAAAAATAATACCGTTCGGGTTGAGGAGAAATAGGTTAGCAGTGCGATCGCACCATCCACTTCATAAACTCGGCTATTAATTTCTCTAGCAGTATAAATATATCTCTGAACATTGCTATTGCTACTGCCCATTCCTACTTTTTTCAAGTACGTCTATTTTTCCGTAAATGTGAGATTGTACCTTTATTTTTCATGTAAATGTGAGGTTTTATGCACAAAAACAGTATCAACAACACTCTAGGTTGCTTAACACTGTGTGCAAGAAATAGCAAGGAAGCTCACAGCTATAAGTACCGATAGCAAAATAACTCAGAAAAACTCATACTTTTAAAGTTAAGAATTGTTAAATTTTGCTTTCTTTTCTAATTCGGTACACTTCAGATTTATTTAAGGATTGAATTAAATTTATTTGAACGTAATAAATACCTTCCTTAATTTGACAAGGCTGAAAGTTGAAAAAATTGTCAAAAAGCGGGCTAAGAATGGTTGAGTGGCTCTACCTCAACTTTTGCGCTGCTCAATCTCAAATCAAAAATTGGCTAACCATCCCAAAGGATCGCTCCAAACGGGCTAATAAAAACCACTGATTGTGGTGATGTCAAATAAAAAGGATAGTCCCTAATATGGCGTGTAAAGCACACGATAGGCACAGAATATAATGCCAAGAGTCAAGAAAATATCAAATCCGAATGTCATCCTGAGCATAGATTTTGGCGGTTTATCAACTCGCGCCTTTTACCGTAAGGGTTCAGAGATGCAGGCTCATTCATTAGTAATGGAATCCCAAGTTGGCACTATCAGCCAAGACACAGCCAATGCCTTCACGAAACCTAATTTAACATCGGCAGCCCCCGAAAATATTGCCTGGGTTGCCATCGGTGAGGAATGCCGCGCTGTAGGCTACCTAGCGGCTTCCCAATTCAACGCTCACATCGGCTTAGCCGGACTCAAGTACAGTACAGCCTTGTACAAAGCACTAGCAGCTTTGTGGGTAGCCTCTTGCAAACTAGATTTGGGCAATCAATTCAGCGCTGCGCTCTCCGTCTTCTTACCTCCAGGCGAGTTCAACGACTCCCAGCAGTTTTTTACACTACTCAGGCAAGCAGCTAACGCCTTTGAAACGCCTTCCGGTACGATGCAGGTAACGCTAGACAAAACCCAGGCACTTCAAGAAGGGGGCGGTATTTGTATTGCTTACAACAGCAAACTGGGAGCAGCTTTCAAGCACCAAGTAACAGCTTTTGTAATGGTAGGTTTCCGCAATGCCTCCGTCATTGTTTCAGCACGGGGAGCCGTAGGCAAAGGCAAAACCTCCGATTTAGGCATGGTGCGGTGCTGCGACCTAGTGCAAGAGCGCACCTCTGGCTATGATTTATCTCGTTTGGCAGCAGCCATAGCTACATCAGGCGATCGCTTTAACCGCCCTCCCTTCTACCGCATTGCTCGCAACCATGACGCAGGAGCGCGGGACACTGAAGTTGACCGTTTGATTGAAGCGGTGAAGCTGGCAAGGAGAGACTACGCTCGAATCCTGACCAGTTGGCTAGATGAAGTGCTACCACCCGATCTAGATGAAATAGTGTTCTGTGGCGGTACTTGCGGTTATCTAGAGCCGGAATTGAGAGCATATGCCAGGGTTGCCTACTCTTGGCACGCCGGGATTACAGTACCACCCAAGCTAGATCCGCAGGGCTTGGGATACCGCTTAGCGGACTTATGGGGGCTATGGAGCTATTTCAGTTCTCAATTCGCTGCAACTTCGGACTCTGGGAAGCCGAAAGTGGAATTAGCGTTGGATGCTGCTAGCAGCGTTCAATCTGGAAGCAAGCAAGACAATTCCTACTTAGAGGTTGCTGATACCGACTGTTCTAGCGATCGCGCATTTGGAGATACTCCTACAACCGAATATGAACGCTCTAGTTCACCGCTTTTAAGTGCTAACAGCGTAACAGAAGCCGAAGTTTCGGCAGTGGCAGGCCCTTATCGATCGCCAAAGTTCAAGGAGCGTAACTGGGGAGAAGTAACATCAGTGCGATCGCCTATCGTGGGACAGTCTAGCACATCAGTAGAGGAGGAGAGACATGGCTAAAGAGCGAACGAACTATTACCTGCGGTGTCAACCCTACGCTGACTCCCCCGACGGCATTTTACTCAATTATCTCCTGCACCATCCCGTTTACGACTCAAAGCGAGCAGCATTTGAGGCATTTGAGGCATTTTGGAAAGCTTTGGCGTATCAGGCGCAAAGTGCAGGTTCAGAAGAAGAAGTGCGGATACTAGGCTGGGATTGCATCAATTCTTTGCTCAATCAAGTTGATTACATTCGTGCTCGCCTCGAACTCGACGGTTCGCAACTTGGAGCCTTACTCGTTTCTCGCGGGTGCGCTCACCTCCCCGGCTACCTCCCTAGTTTTGTACCAAGTACAGGTTTCACCACAGCAAGCGAGTCAGTTCCCTCTAAACCATCTCGTCAATCTTCAAGAGCGCCACAAGCTATCAGTTCGACTTTAGAGCTAGAACAGGTGACAGACTCAGAAGCCGACCCCAGCGAGGGTGACACAGTAAATCTAGCAGGATTCGATCCAGCCATGTTAGGGCCCACCTTTAGTTAGGGGCTAGGGACTAGAGGCTAGGGACTAGGGAAAGAAGGGAATAAAATAAGCGGCTTCGCGGCTCGACTGAGCATCGCCGAACCTCACCGAAGTCCGAACGGTTTCAGAAAATCAGAAAGTCCTAACGGCCTTGGCAGTTGCTATACCTTGTCCAAGATTGCTATTTACGAGCAACATTGTGGAGATTTTTTATGACTAATACGATTCATTTAGTTGATGGAGAAATTGGTGGTGTTGGTAAGTCTATGTGGAGTTGCCTTCTCGTAGAGTACAACAACAAGTACGACTTTCTTTATACCCTAATCGATGGTGATGCTGGCAATCCCAACGTGCAGCAGCGCTATCCAGAGTCCGCTAAGATTATTACTTTGGCGGAAGATGAAGAAAACTTTGAGGCAGACATCATTTTCGAGACAGCTTTGCAGGCTCCTGTCATTGTCAATTTACCGGCTCGTGTTTCTTCTATCATAGATGGCTGGATTGAGACGGCGGGTTTGTTAACTGCTTCTTTTAAAGAAAAGTCAGGCATAGATGTTTGCAAATGGTTTTTGTGCAGTGGGCGTGCTGATAGTATCGAGATGTTTTTGGAATCAGTTAACCGCTTTCAAGGCCGACTGAAACACATTTTAGTCCGCAATTTTGGGGTGTGCAAAGATTGGTCTCACCTCAGCAGCCATAAAAACCTAAATAAGCTGCTTGAAGAACACAGCATTTTAGTTGTTGACTTGCCTAAACTCAGTGCTTTAGAACGAAGGTTGCTCGACACTAATAAAAGCCTGTCTCTAACAGGTGCGCTATCACATCCCAGCTTTCATTTACTCAACCAACAGCGAATGTACACTTTTCTAGAAAATACTTGTGATGCAATTGAGGCAACAAGAATTTTCAATCAAGCTCCCTATCGACCTAATCTAAAAAGTGAGAATCGTTCACGGTCAGTAGTGGTACAAGATATTAAGAAACAGCCATCAGATGAAGCTGTGTTAGATACCGAGGAACATCAGTCGGCAGGAGCCGTACCAGATTCTACCACTTGAACTGAGAAACTATTGACAGAGTTTGACCGCGCCGTAAGCGCATCGCCCCTTCAGGAGTCGAGAGGGGTGGGAGTGTCACTGTAATTTCAGGGATTATGAGAGGAACTTATGTCAGATGATGCAACCGGAGTTAGCGATAGAAAGATTGAAAATTTGTCAGAAGTTGAGCTTGATCATGATTTTTCTGAGGAGACTGTAGAGCATTTAGTAAATGATGAGAATTTGGAGGGTGAGGAAGATGAAAATAGTGACTCATATTTGTGGCAGCAAATAGACCAGGAGTTAACTACTGCTAAAACTTCTGTGGGAGATAACTTATTCAAATTAGCTGCACCGCCTGCTTTTGAGCATGAGCGTGAGTCTCTTATCAGTCAGGCACTCAAGGGCAAAAGTGCTGAATTTCGTTCCGAAGTTATTAACAATGCTTACCGCTACGGTTTGGATAAAAATGACCCTTTGTTTATTGTGCTTCTAGCAACGGGTCAGCTTGAATTGCTCCTCGAAAAAAAGCCTCAAGAAATTGATTCATTTTTCAGGAATTGGGAGTCAAAATGGCAAGCGGAATTAAAAGACTCTGAAGCTGTTATCTCTCAAGAATTAGAGCAAGTACGGCAGCTAATTGATAACTGGGAACAGGATAGCCGGGAGTTTTTAGAACGACAGGGTAAAGCAGCAGTCAACGTACAGCACCGAAAGATTGCTAGTTCAGTTAAAACGTTAGTTCAGCAAGCTGCTTTAGAGAAAGTTGCTCACGATATTTGGTCAGTAATTTTTGGAAGTACAGCCGTATTAGGGGCAATAGCCATCGGCGTGTTTATCGGGTTGGCAATTCCCAAGTTTACTCCAGCAACACCCCTCGATCCAAAAGGGCCTCGCCAGTTAACTCTCAAAGAAGCTGTGGCAATGAATTGGGGGTTGAGTGCTGAAGGACAATTTGCAATGAAAAATGCAGAAGCTATAAAGTGGGCTATGAGTAGTGAGGGAAAATATGCTCAACAATTTATGAGTTGGAATCAAGCTTTGTTGAGTGAAAAAAATGGAAAAATGTTGTGTGAAAGTGAGGTGAATCGATTGGGAGTGACGCTAACTGTAGAAGGTAAAGCGGCGACAGATGGCTTCTGTACTTTGTGGACGAGAAATCCCAAAGAGCGAGTTTTTGCTCCCTAATGAAGGGGAAGGGAAGGAAAAACGCAGGTTATTGTTAGCTTTTATTAAAGAAAGAAAAGCAAAAATCTATCTTCCCTTCCCCTTCCCCCTCTCCCTTCCCCTTCGTTCTGTATCGCGCTTCAATACATGATATAATTATCCCATGAAACAAGTCCTGACAGTATCTTGCAAGCTCGAAGTATCGCCCGAACAGTCCATCAAAATTGATGCAACTCTTCAGGCGTTTGCTAAGGCTTGCGAATATGTGAACCAAACTGTACCGCCAACTCTGATGAATGAATTGGCGATGCAATCTTTGGTATATCACAATGTCAGAGATATGTTTGGACTTTCGGCGCAGTTGGCAATCCATGCTATTAGACGGGTTTCTGGCAACAGAAAAACAGCTAAAAAAGATGGGAAGCTAGTCATCCGCTTTGCTCCTACTAGCGTCACTTACGATACCCGTATCTTTTCTTTTAGGGAAAAAGATTGGACAGTAAGTTTGACTACTACTGGTCTGAAGGAGAGGTAGGGCTAGAAATGCCCCTATCGACTCTAACCTTTTACAAGCTATAATTGGTATATTACCAACATCTTAGCTAAAAAAATCATCGATTGGCTTATAAACAACTATGTCAACTTCAACGATCGATGTTCAACTCAAAGAAATTATTGCCCAAACCCGCCAGGGATTAGAAAATCTTTATGGCGAACAGTTAATCCGAATCATTCTCTATGGTTCCCAAGCCAGAGGCGATGCTAGACCGGACTCCGATATTGATATATTAATCCTTCTCAAAGAACCCTTCAATAACTCCCAAGAAAGCGAGCGTATTTCTGTTTTGATTGCCGATATATGCTTAGAGCATACTGTCGTGATTAGCTGTATGTTTGCCACACTTCAGAAGTACCAAGAGTATGAAAGCGGTTTCTTTCGCAATATCCGTCGCGAAGGAGTCCCAATATGAACCCAGAGCAAGAAAGGTTACTTGATAAAGCTGATAGAACTTTGCAGGCTGCACGGGTTTTATGTGAGCAAGGCTTTTTTGATTCTGCCGCTTCCCGCGCTTATTATGTGATGTTTTACATAGTCACTGCATTTTTAGAGTCAGAGAAATTATCTTATTCTCGCCACTCCGCTGTCATCGCCGGTTTCGGTCAAAAATTTGCTCGTTCGGGCCGCGTTCCGGTGCAGTTCCATCGTTACCTAATAGATGCCCAAAAAACTCGATTAGAAGCTGACTATAACGCTGATATACAAATCTCACAAACAGACGCAGTGCAAACAATAGATCGGGCAGAAGAAATGCTCAACTTTGCTTTGGCAAATATTGATTCTATTCCTCCATCCTCTCCTTGATTGAGGAGATAGCCTGCTTTCTACTCCTGCACTCGCCAACTAAAGAAACCGGGTTTTTCAGCAGATTCAACACTGTAATTCAGTATTTTCGTAAAAACCCCGGTTTCTGGGCCCTCCTCTTTGAGTCCTATATATTAACTTTTATTACAAAAACTCCGATTTTGCGTAAAAATACCCTGCAAAATCCCCATACACAATAGAAGGCTTTCACCTTCGGAGCAAATTCACTCCCCAAAAACTATGACAGCCACAACTATGCCGATCGCCCGATCGCCCCTTACAGCCACCGTCTAGCCACCGCAACCGACGCAAAGGATCTCGCCCTCCTCTGGCAAGCATTCGCTGCTGAACGCGAAGCTATCGACCCCTCAATGCTAGTCAAACCTAACTTTGACTTTGAAAAATACGTCATCAATTAAATCAAAAAACCCCTTTCTTTCTGCTGGTTATTAGAACACAGCGACAGCATCATCGGTTGTCTATTTATCTACTATTACGACGAAGCCCCGCCTGCAAATCTCCCGGAATATTTGATTCAGCAACACCATGAGGCACTCAATCAAGTTTGTGTCTATCCTCAATCTGTTCTAAATACTGCAATTCGGTGGGAGTAAGAACCGTTGCTCTTTCTAACAAGTTCAGAATTTCGACTTCAAAGGGATCTAGATTTCCTAATTGGTGAAGTCGGCCAGTGCGATCGCAAATTTCTTGAAGTCCCGGTTGATTTTCGAGCGGCCGGGCGGTGAGAGCTGAGTGTTTGAAGGTATGCAAATTCATGGCAAGAGTAGGGATGTGCCGCATCCACACGGTAGCCGTTTTCTCGCCCACTGACTGAATGCGCCCCAACCGCCCGTTAACGTCTTGGCGATCGGGCGCGTATACTTCTACTAAGGAACCAATTTTGAGCGTCAGGTGATGAGCGATGGTAAGTTCACCTTCAGGCTTTACTTTTTTGTCGCGCCCCTGTAAAGTTTTGGCAACCTGAGCCGGATTGCTGCGAGTGTCGTTTGCCAAAGCGATGACCTGCTTCTTGGTCATCCCCGCAGAGCGACTCAATATTCTCCACTTCATATCCTCTCCTCCAATGGAACTCAGAGTGTCTACTGCTTTAGCAAACTGAGCGTCTCTGCGAATTGTTTTTGGGGAAGCATTGAACTGTGTCCCCAACTTTTCCTCTGTTTTCAAGTGGTCAAAATGACCACTTGATTTTCTGTCTCCGCCGCGAGAGTGTTTGGTGAGCTCGTACCAAGTGCCGCGCAAATAGCTGACTGACTCAGGCGTGAGATTGCGACGACCTAGTTGATTGAGGAGCATCCAAACTTTGACTGCATTCCGGCTGTTGAAAGACATTTCTACAATTTGGTAGGGGATGCCGTGTGCCACACAAATAGCATATCGGTTGTAGCCGTCGATTAGAATTTTTTCCTCAGTCCAAACCACCAAAGCGTCTCGACATCCTTCCTCAAGAATACTGGCTTCTAAGCTAGCGAACTCGCTTGGACTCAAAGGAGGGATAAGCGCTTTGAATTCTGGGTCAATCCGCAGCGAATCCGCAACAGTGTGGCGGCGCTTTCCAGTTGAGCCTCGCAAAACTACGAACGGTTGACGCTGCTCGTTGTCCGATGTCTCCTGAGTTGGGTGCATTTCCTTGTGCCTCCTTAAATAAGTCAGTCTTTAACTTGCCAGCAACAAAGCCAAACACCAGCTTGAAGAGAATTGCTGGTATAGGTTTATTCCATATTATATATACTAATATGGAAATAAACCAACAATGTGGGATAATAAAGAAAATAGAGAAAGGATAATGTTGCCCAATGCCCCCAAGAAAAGGAACGCAGCTCCACCCCAACTCTCTGGCTAATTTGAAGTTAGGCGGAGGCGAACCTCGATATGAGGAGCCAAAAAAGCAAAGGAACATTCAGGTAACATCTGCGGGGTGGGAAGGTTTTCGCGCTATTGCCAGAGAGCGGGGATTGAGCTTGAGCGAGTTGATCGAACAGATTGGTAGGCGAAAGATTACTTTGACTGACGCCGAGGAACAGAGCAGCAAACAATCCATAGCCAACCTTTCAGGTATGGCGGGGCTTTGAATAAAAATGTACATTGCCGTCGGATGAGGAACAAACACAATGGTTCAATCACCTCCAAAACTTATAACTGTTGATGAATTTATTACCAACTACGGCGACAGCGATTGTTACGAACTCATTGATGGTGAATTAACCGAAATGGAACCAACAGGGCCGCACGAACAAGTATCCGGGTTTCTGGGACGAAAAGTGAGGGTTAGATCAAGAAAACTTTCTATCAACTCGTTACCAGAAGTTTTTTTGAAAAAGAACACTAATTTAGTCGTTGATTCTCCGAGCATTCTAACTAGCTATCAAAATTTGCTTAATTAGGGAGACAAATTGCTGCGGTCGATGCTCAAAGTGCTTCTTAATTTGAAATTTTAACGAATCTACTGGCACATCTTTTTTGTTGATTTTAAGGCGAATATTCTCACTTCGTGGCAGAGTAGAATTGAGCGCTCGAATAACGGTGCGGCATTGTCGAAGGCTGAGGTTATCGACTTGAATGAAGGGCAGATTTGATGTGTCGGTATCGAGTTGAATATTAGACGCAAATTCTGCTTGAAATTGTAGCGAAGAGGTGAGGCGCTGTTCTTCTGTTGGTTTTTGAGTTGCTGCACATTCAGCAACAGCAGGAAAGGAAGCAATTTCATTGAGAAGAGGCACCAAATTTTGGGCAATTTTTGCTGTGATTTGTTCAGAATCATTCATCCGCTTCGATGCTAACAGCGTAGCGATATAGTGAACAATTAAACCACCGTAACCAAAAATTACCACAGTTTCAATTGCGAGGGTGAGAGAATGCTGAATAGGTTGATACATGATTATAAATTGCAAGTGGAACATCTATAAAACGCGCTCGCGTTTAATATCAAAACCTTACTAAAGTCTTCTGAGAATGCGATCGCAAATATCGCAAAGGGAACTGGTGCGGTGGGTGGGCGGGCAAATAAAATCCTGCTCCAAGCAGGATTTTATCCCCTTTATCGGGGGTCGTCATTGATTACTTGACAAAATCATCAATCTCTTCATTATCGTCAGTTGCCTTTTTCTTATGAGAAGCTTTGACTGCCGATTCGATATAACGGAAGTGCAAGTCAATCACTGCTTGCTCAGATGAAAGCCAGTAAACGTTGCTCAAGATTTCTTCAAGCATCTCGTCAGCCGAGCAGCCTTCATATTGCTTGTTAAACCAAGTATTGAACGCTTCCCAGTCAAGAGCTTTACCTTTCTGCAACTGTCGCTGTTTGGCACGTCCCGTTAACTCGCGGGCAACGTGCAAAAACATCTCGAAGCGCTGTTCTTCAAGAGTTTCTGCAAATTGCTTTTGCATCGGAGTTGGAGCGGATTTGCGATTAGCCATGATTAACCCTCAATCGTGTTTTTTTTCACAACTAAAGCGACGACAGTTCGCTAATTAGAATTAATTCAAAAAATTCCTGGGGTTGGTGGGTGGGTAAAATTAAATTCACAACCAATGCCAAGATTTCATTGATTGTGAATTTTTTGGGTATGCCTCCCAGAGCGCCCTAATTCGGACGGTGGCGACAATCATTACCCAGAATCGCAATTCGTGGAAAAGGCCTCGATAGAGGCAAAAAAATGCTCTGCTTTTTCAGCAGAGCATTCTAATCAAACTTTAGCGATTATTCGTCGTCTTCCTCAAATTCCTCGTCTTCGTCTAGACTAAAATCATCCTCCTCATCGTCATCCTCATCGCTTTCCTCATCTTCATCGTCTTCCTCGTCTTCATCAATTTCATCGAGTATGTCATCATCTTCATCGTCATCATCGTCATCCTCATCGAGTTCTTCAGTATCTTCTTCAGAGGATTTAGCTAACTCGTTGCGACGCTTTAAGCTTTGAGCATTGAACTCCATTAAATCGGCAATGGCAGCTTGTGGATTGTCAGCAATTGTATCGTAAAGTTGGCTCATCGCTAAAGCAACAACTTCGACATCATACTTGAGTTCATCGGGCCGGCCAACTAGCTTGGGAAACACAGTATTGTTCCACTCTTGCCAGTCGAACTTTTTACCATTGCCATTGCCGTTGCGCTTGTTCAACTGAGCTTGAATATCCAATCCCAGTTTTTCGCGAATTGCGTGGCCAACCTTTGTCGAAATACGGCTATCGCGACGCTGAATTGTCACACCGTACTTCTTATGAATTGTATTGCGAATCTGTTTGACTAGCTCGACAGCAAGTTGCTCGGAGCTGAGGTTAGGTTGAGGTTTTGATTTGGCTCCATTGTTACTGCCGACTGTTTGACTGTTCTGTTTTTCGGGCGGTTTTGATTTAGCAGGCACTGGTGACTGAGAGCGATTTGGAGTGGCTGCTGTTTGTTTTTTAGTTGTGGCCATGATTGACAATTTAACTTACATAACATCAATTTATGAGTGCCGTTAGGCACAATTACCCCCTCCAGTTGAGGGGGAGAATTTCGCTCATTAGCAGGAAGTTAAATTTTAATTACATTAGTTAAATTTTATGTTAAATCTCCTGTAAGTAGTGGTGTATAACGCATGAACATTTTCAATAACTGGTCTAACTTAAGAGTTATTCAAACTCCCATTATTGCCCTCGAATATTACAGTGCCGATCGCCAAACAATCTTGTCATCATTTCATCAGTACGCTAATGAGTGTTGTTTACCTGTTTATTATTGGAATCCCGGCTATGCAACTCTTCAACAGGTGCAGTCAACTCTTCAACAGGTGCAGTCAACTCTTCAACAGGTACAGTGTTTCGATAAACATCTCCCAAATTTAGGTTTTCACTCAAACATGACAAGCGTTTCAGATGCTTTTTCAGAGATGTATAATAGTGAATGCGTCCTCTGCAAAACTGAGCTATCTGTCGAAAGCGATGTCCTGCAATTTCTGCTGGAAAATGACTATCCCGGTATCTTTTTGTTAGAGGATATTTTGGAGTCAGGCAGTAGCGAACAGCCTCTTGTCCGCCGTTATTCTCAATTAGCTAACGCATTTTTTGAGCTGAAAGGGCGTTGGGCCGAGCTGAAAGGGCGTTGGGCCAACCAATATTGGATACTTTTGGGCGAGTACATCCAACTGCCATCAAAGCTAAGTCCATTAATTCCTCTACTCAAATGTCCGTTACCCGATCGCTTTGAAGTCGAAGTTCTTGTGGATAATTTTTGCGATCGCAATTGTTCCCTTGATTTTGGTTCAGATGCGGTAGCTGCTAAAAAACGGCTGGCTGTTTCTAGTCTAGGGCTGCCACAGGCTGAAATTGAATTAGTGTTAGATCGATCGCTCTCTGTGACCGCTTCAGTTGTCCATATCGCACAGTTGGTATTAGAGCATAAAATATCGCAACTTCGAGACCAGGGGTTGGAGTTCATTGCTTCTCCAGACGTGCCTCATGCTGGCGGTTTAGATTTATTAGACGCTTATTTGAGCGAAGTCGTAAAGCTGTCAGAAGCTGATGCCAAGAAATATCACCTCAGACCTCCCAAAGGAATGCTGCTGTGGGGGCCGCCGGGGACGGGCAAAAGTTTGAGTGCAAAGCTAGCTGCTAAGAAGCTAGGTTATGCACTTTTAGCAGCAAGTTGGGGCAATATTCTAGGTTCTTCTAATCCCGATCGCGCTCTCAACAAAATGCTGGATACAGCCGATAATTTGGGCGGCTGCGTGCTGTTTTTTGACGATTTTGACAAGGGTTTTTCTGGCTGGGAATCAAATGCTGATGGCGGTGTAGCTAGGCGGCTGTCGCAGAAATTGCTCACATGGATGCAGGGTGCGATTCGTTGTAGCGTGAATCACGGTACTCAACCCGTACATAACGCTGCCAACCAAATCTAGAAATAGATTTGGTTGAACTCTCGGTCTGATGCGGGTGAAAGTCTCGCCTACCAGACTCAGGTATGACTCCCTATCTGCCCACGCCGACTAGACTCGATTTCTAGAGAGCGAAGCTGGGAACAGGGCGCAATCAGACATCCGTTGTGGGGTGACACTGGCGCTAATGGGGGGTTTCTACGGTGAAACAGAGCCTAGAAAAGCGACCTACCAGGAAGCGGGACACAATGCAAAAACCCGACTTAATTGGAGACAATCCCGCCGCATATCCTGCATATAGCGGCAAGAGTCTAGGGATTCCAATGGTCGAATTGGCTACACCTAACGAAACGAACAATCTAACCGAGGGAACGAAGAAAAACGGTTCAAGGGTCAAGGGAATGTCAAAACCTAAGTAGGACAGACGAGAGTCGGAATCCCCTTGAATCGGGTAGGACAGACCGGCGCGACCTGAACTGGTCGTTTAGTAAGGAGAGCCTACTCTCCTAATGGATTCACACCCACTACCCTTACGTAAAGAGACTCGTTAGAGTCTGGTCACGACTAAGTAGGTAACGAAAAAGTCGGAGTGCAGACCACGAACGTAGCCGAAACTAGCAGCCTGAGCTGGTTTAGGAGCAAGAGGGAAAGTTTCCAATGGTGAACGTAAGTGAACTATCACTAAAACTGCGTCATCCTACAAAGAGCCAAATAAGGCTGAAAGGCTCTAACCAAAAAGGTAAGTGGATAGGATTTATGATTCGGTGTTTCATAAATCGTGTGAACACGCATCTCCACCGCAGGAAAGATAGCACCTAACGGAAACTAGAAAACTAAACGATACAACAGGGTAAGCCCTACAGAGTCTAGGAGAGGTCGAACACTCTTAGTAGGTCTGAGGTAACAAAGACGGAACTCTCTGGAGGGTAAAGGATAGAAGAAAAAGCTAATGGTGGTTTGTAACGAACCAGATAGGGATTGAAACATCACCCCTGACCGAAAGGAAAGCAGACTTCTTCTGGGTCTTATACGAAAGAAACTTAATCAAAGGAATCGAATTCAAGGACAAGTTAGATGGTGTCATCACTGACAACAAACGGACTAAGAAAACGGCTTGAAAGCTGGAACCAGATTATCTGGCATCAGGTTAACAAGCTCGTTAGAAACCTACGTCAAAGAATCTTTCGTGCGAGAAAACTTGGTAACTTCCGTAAACTACGAAGTTTGCAGAAGTTGATGATACGAAGCTACGCAAATTTGCTACTGTCAGTTCGACGTATCACCCAGACCAATCAAGGTAAAGCAACGGCAGGCATTGATAAAGAAGTAATCAATACCCCGGAGCAACGAGTGATTCTGGTAAATAACTGGAATGGGGGAAACCTCAAACCAACCCGAAGGGTGGAGATACCGAAGCCTAACGGGAAGAAACGACCGCTCGGCATCCCGACCGTGCGAGACAGAATTGAACAGGCAATAGTAAAGAATTCGCTAGAACCCGAATGGGAAGCCGTATTCGAGCAACATTCCTACGGATTCCGACCGGGAAGAAGCTGTCAAGATGCCATTGAGCAATGCTTTAACAAAGTAGGGTTCAACAAAGCAGGCGGACACAAATGGGTTCTAGAGGCAGACATCAAGGGATTCTTTGACAACATCGCCCATGAATCCATCCTGAACATGATGGGCAACTTCCCCAAGAGAGAACTCATCAAAGGATGGTTAAAAGCGGGGTTTGTGTTCCAAGGAAAATTACACACCACGGAACAAGGCACACCACAGGGCGGCGTTATTTCCCCGCTACTTGCCAATATAGGTTTGCATGGCTTAGAAAACTTTATAAAAGCCACCAATCCGAAACTTGGAGTGGTTCGATACGCTGATGACTTTATTGTCACGGCTAAAGACAAAAACAGTCTAGAAACTGCTCAAACTCTGATAAAAGCATGGATGTCAAAAAGAGGACTTGAGTTAAGCGTTGAGAAGACGATAATCACGTCAATGGAAGATGGCTTCGACTTCCTCGGGTTCAATTCCCGGCACTACGATGGAAAACTCCTAATTAAGCCGTCCAAAAAGAAGGTATTAACCTTCTGCAAGCGACTGGGAGAGGAGGTCAGAAACCTAAATGGTGTAGAACAGGAAGTCTTAATTAAGAAGCTCAATCCAATTCTCAGAGGTTTTGCCAACTACTACAAAGGGGTAGTTAGCAAGGAAACCTTCGGCTACATCCGATACAGATTGTGGCAATACCTTTGGCGTTGGGCAAAGCGTAGACACCCCAACAAAAACAAGAAATGGGTTCGGAAACGTTACTTCAAAACTATTAAAGGCAACAACTGGGTATTCGCTTGTACCACAAGCGACCGAAGAGGCAAAGACAAAGAACTTACCCTATACTCAATTGCATCTACTCCCATTGAGCGCCATATAAAGGTTAAAGGTGACGCCAGTCCCGACGACCCCTCGTTAAAAGAATACTGGGACAAGCGCCACCAGAAGCTTGGAAAAACCCGCTTCAATAAAGGCTCTAAGCTTTATACGATAGCAGATAACCAAGACTGGAATTGTCCAGAATGCGGCGAACCCATATTCAACGGGGAAGAAATCGAAACCCATCATATAGTACCTGTGGTTGAAGGAGGAACAGACGACGTGGAAAACCTTCGACACTTACACAAAGCGTGTCACAAGCAGGTACATAAAACCCAAGTTAAATCTCGCTTGAAGTAAGGCTTGAGCCGTGTGAGTGCGAAAGTCTCATGCACGGTTCTTAGGGGAGGGGAGAGCGGTGACGCTTGAACCTTACCCGACTAATTGGTCTGAGGTGTTCAGAATACACAAGTTGGAGCAGAGCATGATTAGACACAGCAGTAATGCTAGTGAATCTTGGAAGACCCTCCCCTGGAAGAAATTTCAGAAGAACTTATTCCGCCTACAAAAACGAGTGTACAAAGCGATTCAAGTTGGCGACAAGCGCAAAGCTATGTCCCTTCAGAGGTTGATTCTCAAGTCAACCGCCGCCAGGATGCTGGCAATACGCCAGGTAACGCAGCTAAATGCTGGGAAAAGAACGGCAGGTATAGACGGTAAAGCCTCACTCAACCATGAGGAAAGGCTGAATCTGAGCAATGAACTTAGAGCCAAAAGTAGCAACTGGAAACACCAGAAACTACGGGAAATACCCATACCAAAGAAGGACGGGACAACTCGCCTCCTAAAAGTGCCTACCATTGGGGATAGAGCTTGGCAATGTCTCGTCAAGCTTGCCTTAGAACCAGCACATGAGGCAACTTTCCACGCCAGGAGTTACGGGTTCAGAACAGGTAGGGCGACACATGACGCTCAGAAAATCTTGTTCAATAACCTACGATCCGCCTGCAACGGAATAGAAAAACGAGTCATTGAACTCGATATCGAAAAATGCTTCGATAGGATTGCTCACAAATCCATAATGGAACGACTCATTGCTCCAAAGGGTATAAAACTCGGAATATACCGATGCCTTAAAGCAGGAGTCAACCCAGAATTCCCTGAACAGGGAACCCCGCAAGGGGGGGTGGTGAGTCCCCTACTAGCTAACATTGCACTCAATGGCATAGAGGACATCCACCAGTCTGTGCGATACGCAGATGACATGGTGTTCATTCTCAAGCCCAAAGACGATGCAGTGGCAATACTTGAGCAAATAAGCCAGTTTCTAGCAGAAAGGGGGATGAAGATTAATGAAAAGAAAACCAAGCTAACCGCTACGACAGATGGGTTTGATTTTCTTGGCTGGCACTTCAAAGTGCAAAGTAACGGAAAGTTCAGATGCGTTCCTTCAGTGGATAATTTCAAAGCTTTTCGTCAGAAAGTAAAACACATCGTCAACAACTCGAATTATGGTGCTACCACAAAGGCTGAGAAATTAGCCCCTGTAGTTAGAGGCTGGAGGAATTACCACCGCTTTTGCAAGATGGACGGGTCAAGAAACTCGCTATATCACATCCAAGCAAGGGCTTACAGGGTATTCAATAAGGAATCAAAGCAGAATCGCCATACCAGCAAGAAATTGCTGGATAAAGCGTTCCCAACGGTTCCGCACTCCGAAAACAAACATATCAATGTCAAAGGGGAGAAATCACCCCACGACGGAGATATTGCTTACTGGAGCGAACGTAACAGCAAGCTCTATGATAGCGAAACCTCTAAAGCTCTCAAAAAGCAAAACCATTCATGTGGTCATTGCGGCTTAAAAATGCTTAGTGGCGAGAAGGTACACCTCCATCATGTCGATGGAAACCATAAAAATTGGCAGAAAGATAACCTTCTAGCTATCCACGAAAGCTGCCACGATTACATCCACATGAGCAAAAGCGAAAGCTAAGAACATCGGGAGCCGGATGCACCGAAAGGCGCACGTCCGGATCGTGCGGTTCGTTTCTATGAAACTAGCCTGTATGGGTTAGGGGATTAGAGCCTTTACGCCGCCTTGGGTGCAAGCCCTAAAAGATAGTAAAGGTAACTTCAGTTGAGTGTGAGTGCGTCAAACTCAAATTTGACAAGTCTGACCCGCTAGGAATGGCGTGATGCCAAAACTGCCCACATGGATAGAGAACAAACTCTAAAAATGAAGCTGGGGACAGAACGAGAATAACAAACCTGAGATGGGAGCAACTCGTATAGGTAAGTAGTCAAGGTTAAACATTAGTTGAACTCTCGGAAAAAGCGTCTGAGCGTGAACGACCGAAATCAAGGTCGAACAACGACACAACATAACACTTCTAGTGTGAAAATACCCGCATTATTTTGAACTGGATAAATGCAATTCTGGGAAATCGTGGGCGAAATGAGAGAACCTAAAACTACAAAATAACTCAACAGAGGAACGAATAAAACTGCTCTTTCAACCTTCAATTTTAGAAGATTAACTTTTCAAATTGTGGACTCCTTAAATAAGGGTTAGCGGGTAGAGTTGGTAAGATGTACTCAAAAATTCAAGAAATAAGGACTCTTGGAAAACTGGGTACGGTTTACATAGAAAATGTTCATTCAGGCGTAGAGAATGTTATGGCAACGGAGTTAAATCCAGTTGATAAATGGAAATCAATTCCTTGGCGCAAGCTGCGGAAAATTGTGTTTCGCCTACAAGTGAGGATATTCAAGGCTCAGAAGAACGGTAACGTGTTCCTAGTGCGTAAGCTTCAGAAACTTTTATTAAGCTCCAGAGCAGCGAAATTGCTTGCCATAAGGCAAGTGACACAGTTAAATACTGGACGGAAAACCGCAGGGGTGGACGGAAAGAAAGCCCTCGAACCCTCACAAAGACTGGCATTATTTGAAGTGTTAGTTAAGAACTGGAAGCAATGGAAACATCAGCCCCTAAAGCGAGTGTACATCCCCAAAGTAGACGGAACTAAAAGAGGACTAGGAATCCCGACCATTAGCGACAGAGCATATCAATGTCTCATCAAATATGCCTTGGAACCCGCAGCAGAAGCTACGTTCAACGCTCATTCTTATGGGTTTAGACCTAGCCGAAGCTGCCATGATATTCAGAGACAATTATTCAATAATCTCAACTCTAGCAGTAATGGGTTAGAAAAAAGAATTTTGGAATTGGATATTGAAAAATGTTTCGACAAGATTGACCACAAATTCTTAATGCAATCAGTCCAACTACCAAAGGCAGCAAAACAAGGGGTATTTCGGGCAATAAAAGCTGGAGTCAGAGGAGAATTTCCTTCATCAGAATCCGGTACGCCCCAAGGTGGAGTTTTTAGCCCATTACTAGCAAATATAGTCCTTCACGGATTAGAAAATGTTGGTCATGAGGTCAGATTAAAAATCAGAAATGGTGGCAGATACATAGACACTATTACTGGATTTCGTTATGCGGATGACGTTGTGTTTATTCTGAAACCAGAAGACGACCCTGAACCCCTCCGAGGACACATTGATAAATTCTTGGAAACAAGAGGATTAAAAGTTAAAGAAGCCAAAACCAAAGTCGTACATAGTACAGATGGTTTCGACTTCCTTGGGTGGAACTTCTCAGTTAAACCCAATGGTAAATTCA
The DNA here is from genome assembly GCF_036701805.1 of Microcoleus sp. N3A4. Classification (NCBI taxonomy): domain Bacteria; kingdom Bacillati; phylum Cyanobacteriota; class Cyanophyceae; order Oscillatoriales; family Microcoleaceae; genus Microcoleus; species Microcoleus sp. N3A4. Next base: position 52,141 of record NZ_JAUBRJ010000025.1, on the reverse strand, counting down.
TTTCAACACCAAGTCAAAAAGCTACAATTAGCATTAAGGCAAAAGTTAAAGAAGTGATAAAAGATAGTCGTTTCACTCTCGAACATCGAATCAACAAGTGTGGTTCGGTGGTAAGAGGGTGGAGAAATTACCATAGATTCTGCGATCTGAGTCAACACAACCTGTGGTCACTGCGCTATTGGTTATGGAAATTCATTCGGAAACAAGGAAGATACAACCGTTATCAAACCAATAAGGTTATAAAAAGAGCAATTCCTGCGGTTAGTTGGTCAGCCTGCAAGTTTGTCATTGTCAAGGGAGATAAATCACCCTATGATGGCGATTTTGTTTACTGGTCAAAACGAGAGAATGCTCACTACGATGGGATAACGGCACGACTTCTCAAGAAACAGAATCACAAATGTACAGAATGTAATCTATCGTTCATTTCAGGTGATATTGCAGAATTACACCATATCGACGGCAACCATGACAATTGGAAACCTATAAATTTGGAAGTTCTACATCGTGAATGTCACCAGCATCAGACCGTTCATGGTCAGGTGAGAGTCCGAACAGCGGGTTAAACCCGACTTATTAGGTGTCAGACTAGGAGCCGGATGCAGTGAAAGCTGCACGTCCGCGTTCTGAAGGAGAGGTGTCCTGTGGTAACACAGGCATCGACTCTAATTAACTGAGAGGAGCGGGAGATAATACTCCCCTTCGACTCAAACAGCATGAAAGCCCCGTGTTAATGTTAGCTACTGTTAACCGCTTAGAAATGCTGCCGGCTGAACTTATCCGCAGATTTGACGACGGCGGAATCTGGTTTGTGGATTTGCCACACAGCGGCGCTCGCTATGAGATTTTCAATTTGCACTTAGCTAAGTATTTCCCAGAGCAGTTTGGGGAAGGAAAAGAGAATCTTTGGAGCGACAGGCAGTGGTATTCACTACTATCTGATTATGCCGGAGCAACGAGTGCTGAAATTGCGATCGCAGTAAAGCGCTGTGCTGAACGAGCCTATTGTGAAGGGCGACCTGGTAAAATTGAATTAGCCCATTTGCGTTATCAGAGAACTCAGTTTGTGCTGTCGTCTGAGCGTTCTTCTGAAGATATCCAGGGGATTCGCAACAAAGCGTCCTTTGCTCGGCCTGCTTCTGGTCGCGATCGCTCTTTGTTTGCAGCAGGAGAACAAGAATTGTTTGAGTACCGGCCACCTGCTTACGATCCAATTTGATTAAGGATTAGACTCTCCGTTTAGTGATATTGAAATGTCAAACCGGGATACAGGCTGGATACACCGTTCTAGTAGAATCGTCCAGCCTGTATCTCGGTTTAATAATAACCAGTACATCCGGTTAACAACAGATGCACTGGTTATCGTATAAGCTAAGACTTAACTTGGACGTGGTAGCCGCAATTTTCAAGGCATAGTTTGACTCCCTGCCAAGTTAATCCAGTTTCTGCTTCAAGCGGAACCGTTAAAGCATTGGTCGTGTAGCCGCGATCGCCCTCCTGCCTGATAACGCTATATTCAGCTTGTTGCAGCATAGCAATGGCATATTTTGATAGTTTACCAACAATATTTGCGGCTTTGTTGCTAACTGTGAGAATTACATTCATTTTGATTTGAACTCAAATCTTCACTTGCACCACAACAATCGTTGTTTATGGGTGGGAGGTTGGGTAATATCAAATTTGCTTACATCGGAATTAGTCCTCTTTTTCTCTTTCTCTGCGTTCTCTGTGCCTCTGCGGTTTTTTAATGATTAAATGTAACCAAAAACGAGATCAAAAATCGTCGCCCCTTAATCTATTACCCTCCCCAACTTTCAATCACATTAATTTCTACTTGGCAAGGAATCGGAGAAAGAAACTTATTCCCGGCTCTCACCATACATTTTTCAAGCATTGCTTTAACTGACGACACTTTTTCAAAAGGACACTCGATTAAAATTTCATCGTGAACGACACAAACCAGTCTCGCCCCCGTGTAACTTAGAGGCTTAAACAATAGAGCAAGAGCGAGTTTAGTAATGTCAGCACTCATCCCTTGAATGGGGTTATTTAACATCTCATTAAGTAACGGCTTAGTCTCTTTTGACCATAATCTCCTTCTGCCTAAAACGGTGCGACTTTCTCGAATACCTCGGCTCCATGCGCTCCGAACTTTGGCGTGAAATTGTTTGATACCTGTATAGGATTCAAAGAACTTCTTACGAAAGTACGAAGCTTGTTCCAGCGTTAAAATGACTCCATGCTCTGCTTGAGCCATAAGCTTAAATTTCCTAACTCCCATGCCATAAATTAAACCGAAGTTAATAATTTTGCCGAGTTGTCTATCTTCGATAGTAATTTCAGCTAAAAGTTTTCCCAACACCAAGGAAGCTGTCAAAGAATGCAAATCTTCTCCTTGAGAGTAAGCTTTCACCATCCTAATATCCCCTGACACTTTCGCCATAATTCGCAGTTCAATCTGGCTGTAATCAGCTTTAAGTAATACGTAACCGGGTGCAGCTTTAAAACACTGCCTGGTTTCTTTATCTCTGGGGATATTTGTTAAATTAGGCTTTCGACAACTAAACCGCCCTGACCTAGCACCAATCTGAAACCAATTAGGATGAATGCGCCCTGTAATTGGGTGAATATGTTCTGGTAAACCCAGAGAAAAAGTGTTGATGCGAGCAAATAAACTGCGATATTCTAAGAGTGCTTGAATAACGGGATACTCGCCCTGCAAAGGAATTAAGTGTTGAGAATTAGTGGAAGTAACAGGAATGCCTTTCTCTTGCAAAGCCGCTAATACTTGTTTCGGAGAACGAGGATTAATTGTATCTGTAAATTCTGGCAGTAGAGAGATTTGTTTATGAGGGTTAGGTCGATGGAGTTGTGAATTAATTTGTCTTAAAAGGGAATCGCGCTTAGTCGCGAGTTTCTTTCCTAAAACACTCCACAGTTCTCTATCTAAAAGCATTCCATTTAGTTCCATAGAAGCCACCGCAGGCAAACAGGCAAATTCTAGTTTCGCAGTCTGCCAAAGTTCTGCTGAAAAAAGCTGGCGGTGAAGTACCTCACATAGCGGTAGTAAAATTGCAGCATCAGTAGCAGCATATTGCAGTTGAGTTGGACTCAATTCTCCTGACCAGTCGCTAACCTGCTGTGCTTTATCTAGCTTAACTTTCAGCAATTTATCAGCAACAGCTTCCAGAGACGAAGTGCGCTTGAGTCCGGCTGTCAGCACCCGGTAAGCCAGATAAGTATCAAAAAAAGGCTTGGATGGTGAAAGCCCAGCCCTAGTCAGCATCAGCCAGTCAAACTTGAGGTTATGTCCAACTTTGAGGGCATTTCCGGCTAAGAGGGAGCGCAGGGGGCTGAGATCGGTGGGCGCGATCGCAAAGAGATCGACGATCGCTACTGGCATACCGGGAATAGCAAGCTGTACGAGGCGAACTTTAGCTCGGTATGGGTCAATTCCAAAAGCGGTTTCGCAGTCGAGTCCAAAGCAGGAAGCCTGTTGAAATGGTTTAAGAGCTAATTCTAATTCTGAACCACTATTTAACAGTTGATAAGGAGTTTGAACTAGGTTAAGTTTCATTTGAGGGGGAGGGGGAAGGGGAAGGTTAAGAGAAAGGGAGGGAGAAGGGGAGAGGGGGAGAGGGTGAGGAAAAATAAGTTATTTAGGGAAGGGAAAGGGGAAGGAAAAATCCAGTTTATTGTTAGTTTTTGTTGAAGAAATAAAAGCGAAAATTTATCCTTCCTTACTTCGACTGGGTTCAGCAACCATCCCCTTCCCCTTCCCCTTATTTTTTAGCAATTACTAACCACGATTCGACAGTAACAGGTCTTAATGTTCCCCAAAAAGCTTCTAGGGGCAGTTCAATTAGTTGGGCATCAATTTGATTTAACCATCCCCTAAACCCTCTCGCCTTGGAACATTGGCTATCCTTGTGAGAAGCGCTGACAACTGAAATCAATCGCCCACCGGGTGCGAGAAATAGATCGAAAGCTCGTCTAATAATTGTTAAGTCAACTCCTCTTTCTAATGGACTAAATGAAAAAGGAGGATTGGCTACTAATACTCGATAGAGACGCTGGGGTTCAGTTTTCATAAAATCTGAGCCAACCAAATTAAATCCTTGCTGAAATAAAATTTGTTGCAGCAAAGGATTAATTTCAATGACATCGACAACGGCTCCAGCAGATTGCAATTTTCTAGCAACAGCGCCTTCTCCGGCTGTCGGATCTAACGCTACAATGCCAGGAGTGACTTGAGCATATTTTAACATTTCTTCTAAAACAAATTCTGATGATGGAAACCACGAATAAGGTGGATTAGTTAATAGTTTCTCGTACAGGTTTTGAGGATGGATAGGTAAAGAATTCATAATGCCAGGATTAGTTAATAGTTTGTTGGCAACCGCAATCGGTAGCAAGCTATTGCTAAAGAAGATTGTTGTTTATAGTTAAACCTACCCACCTCCATTAGGATCGATCCAGTTGAGGTATTAAAGATTGTCGATTGTGGTGATGGCATTGGTTTTATCGTTAACTTAGGCTAGAAGTGTTTTCTAGTTTCAGGTATTGTTATGAACCCTAATTACTCAGACGAATCCACATCAAGCTACAACACTTCTGGCTACCAGTCAGAGGGCTATGCATCAGCCGGCTATTCACTACCTCAGAAATCTCAACAAGGTAACTTTGAAGACGGCTATCAAGAAAATGTGTACGACGAGTCTAATCTAGCCGATCATGCTTGGACAGACACAGCATCTCATCCCAATCCACAGTTAGAGCTAGAAATTTAACAGTTGGGAGTGGGAAGGGCAGCTTTATGACACTCATAACATAGGCAACCCAACCTTCCCACTTATAGCAGTTTTCAATTGGGTAGGTACTGCTTTTAATTAGCAATTAGCAATTAGCAATTAGCAACTACCCTGTTATCAGGCAACTGAAAACCGCTCTACTTATTGGAACTGCCAATGCTATGAAAGTGCTAAATAATGTTCGCTTTGACCTGAATAAGTTAATTTGGCTCTTAATAAGAGCTACAGCAATTGGGTTAATTTCTGTTGCACTAGCACTGGAATTCCCAGGGATTGCTAATGCTTCTGAGTTAAATTCCTTACCAGTTCGGATCTGGGAAATTCCTGGTAATGACCAACAAAAGTCTGCTACAAGAGTTTTATTGCCTGACTGGAGCCAAATTACTTTTAGCAGCTTACCACCAGTTTCTAATTCATCTAGTTGGGGAGGCCGGAGTTGGTCACAAGGCAACACTCCTGACCAAATCTTGCAACTCGGAGACCTCAGCGAAGCTCTCAAACCAGAAATCTTTTCTCTTGAAAGCATTGAACAGTTAGCAACAGGAGGAACAAACCTAGAAAATATCTCTCTAGCAGCATTTCCACTCTTGGGCAGACAAAAGGTAGAGAAGCTCATCCAAATTGTGCCGAATTTAAGCTCTTTCAAATTGAAAGAAGTTGCCCCTCTTGCATCTTTAGCTTCTCAAACTTCGCTCATCAATGCGTCTAATGCTGGCGAACTCCCGCTCAGTCAACTTATGTCTAAATTTCCCCAGTTCGCTGAAGCTTCTCTCAACCAAATAGACCTTTCTGGGTTTTCTTTAATGGACATTCCCTCTTTGTCAAGTGTCAATTTAGAACAGTTTGAGGGATGGATATCAGAGCGGATTGCTGACATTCCCTTACTCAATCAAGTGCCTTTGAGCAGTTTCCCAATTCCTGTGGGAGAACTGGGTTTAACTGCGATGCGAATTGACATGATCTATGGGACGGCTGAAAGTAAGCGCTCTAATACAATCTCAGGTTCTAACGTAGAAGGATTTGCGGTAGCGTGCGAGAAAGATTGCGCTTACATTGAACTTGATGACTTAGAAAACAGCGGTCGCAAGCTTGCATCAAAACTGGAAGGGAAGCAGTGGATTAGCGGTAAATATCAGGAAGTGCAAGGCGGTTCTGGCTGTTTGGCTGGTTGGGAACCAACGGGTCGGCATCCCTTTGGAGATGCGTTTAAAGTAGTGGTAATGGAGCCATCAGAAACCAGCGATACTGTTGACACGGCTCTGTACTTCAGGTTTAGTTTGCCTTGTGGGAAATCGCCTTACATTATTGGCCCATTTCCGTTCTTGTCCTACCAAACAAATTCCCCTATCTTTGTTGGCAAAGTGGAGGGGGGTGCTTCTAACAGTATTTCTCGCCCTACTGATGCTGTATCCTCACCTAAACTTTCCCAACCAAAAGGCTCAAATCAACAGCCGTCTCAGCTTAAACAAAACCGTCTGCCCACAAAGAAGGCCATTCCCGAATCAAAGGGAGATTGCGTCCAACCTGCCACCTACATTAACAATGTTGATGTGGCTGCTTTATCCGAGGCGATCGCCAATTTGGAAAGTGCAGGTAGTGGTGACTACGAAGCAATCGGTACTGCTACCTGTGCAGATGGCGATCGCAACTGCGGGCGGGCATTCGGTCGCTATCAATTGATGAGCTACCGGGAAGATGTGCAGGAGGCGATCGCTTCTGTACCTGGGGGTGCGGAGTTCCTCAAAAAAGTTAATAGTGGCACCCAGCCTACTTCAGAGGAGCTTTTTCAATACTTTCCCCCAGCGGTTCAAGATCGGGTTTTGCAAAATTCTCTGGCTGAGAGTGTAGTTGGCACGCAGCAGGAAATTGACCCGAAAACTAGGCAGTTATTCAGTGGCGATCGCTTAATTGAACGAGTGGCACAAAAGCACTTTGGCGGTTCTAGCAGTAAGGTGGATGCCAGCTACTCGGATATTTTAGGAGGCTACTCGCTTAAGCAGTACGGAGAAAAAGTCAAAACGCTTTACAACTATAACCGCAACAATAGCAGTTGCATTTCGAGTTCGATCAGCAACCACTCTGGCGGTGAGACATGGACTTGGCGTACTCGTTGGTTGCCAATAGCCGCGACTATCAGCATGGTTTTAGGGTCAATACAGTTCTTTAGGGGAGAATTTTCAGTACGCCAGTTCAAATCATTCCTACTACAAGTCATCTTGGGTTTAGCAGTAGCAATAGTGGCAACTACACTCACTCATTGAATTTATTAGTGCCTGAATAGAGGAAAATATGCAAGACTTGAATGAACAAGTAGTCAAATGCAGTAAACCCCCAGCTTGGTTGAATCGTGCTGGCTATTGGTTTCGCATTGGTTTAACAATCTTTATTGGTTTAGCCATGCTATTGGGAACCGCAGCTTGTAGTGCAAGTAGCGAGACAACTTTTTCTCAATTATCCTGGGAGAAAGCTAGTGGAATTGCTCCCGCAGAAACCTTGATCGAGATTGTACAATCTCATAGTAGTATTGTGGAGTCCAAAGAAGCGGTCGCCACTATGCGTGTCGAACAAGTGACGGGTAAGAAAGGTCAACTGAATTTGTACGACTTTAACAATTCCAAGCTGTGTGGCAAGATGGGCTGTCTTTACGTTGGCTACTTAATCCCTAATGATAAAAGTCAGGTTCAACGTGAAGTTTTCACAGCTTACCTTAACCCCAATATTGCCCCAAAAACAGCTTTATTTGAAGTTGAAAGAGGCGCACAAGGTGACGTGGAATTGCCCTGTTTACTGGTCAACCAACTCGTAAAAAAAAGCCAACGCAGGCTGAAGTTTTGCTATGATGGGCTTGTCTATCAATTGACATAGAAAAGGGGAATGCGGAGTGCAGAGTATCGCACAGTTTTTGATTACCAACGACGACAGGATAAGAGTTTGAGAAAAATTACCACCAAGAGCCAATTACCCCTTGTAGTCATTTTCCCCAAACTTTCCGAAGTATTGATTGAAGAAAGGAAAGCTAAAATTATCTTTCCTTCCCCTTCCCTCGGTTCTTCAAAACTTAATCAAAGTCTGTTTCTCCATCCACCTCAATTTGAACCTCTGTCGGTTCTTCAAAGTCATCCAATTCGTCTAGTTCTGTATCAAATTCTGACTCAACTTGTGCTATTTTACGAGGTAGCTTGGATTGACTTTTCGCTTGACCTTTACGGTGGTCTGAATTTTTACTTAAAGCAGGCAACACCTGAACTTTAAGGGATGCTGAACGTTCTGGTTGGTTATCAGTATCAGCCGCTAAAGCTGGTAATTGAGCTTCTCCAGCTTCAAGAAAGCCACCAATGCTATTGTGTAAATTCCAAACCTCTTTTTTCTGCTTCGGCTTACCGAGATATAGTTTAGGCAAATTCGCCTGAGTTGGCTTAGTAATGCTGTAAGTTTTGCAGCAGAACGATTTATTTTTGCCTTCCCCTTCTTTGATAGCTCGGAAGTGAACATTCAAAACTCCTAATGAGCGCCATCGGTCATTTTTGCCACTGTATTCTACCTCAAAGTAATCAGCAAATGCCCTTTCTAAGTTGCGGTAAAACTCTTCTCTAGCACTCTTAAAGCTCCAAAGAGATACATTTTTGAACCGCACTACTATGGGGGATTTGTGCAATGGTAAATTCTGGGAATTTAAGAAAATGAGAGCGTGTTCTGAACAGACTTCCTGCATCTTTTTGTTGAAACTATGGCGGTATTCGTCATACAATCCAACAAAGGCACCAGCTAATTCACCATTTTCTTCAATATCCTTGTATCGAATGTACTCTGGCATAAAAGCTAATACCAAAATTTTCACTTTTTGGAGCAGCAATCCTGTCACTTCTTCAGTTAACTCAACTGTTGTTAAGTCTGATTCAGACGGGATGGAGTACCACTCAGCTTTGATGAGTTGGTCAGTAGGAATTAAGATGCCAGCAGGGTTGTCATTGATGACAATACCGTAGGGTAAAGACGGTTTGCGTGCTTGATTGTATCCACTGCCGAATAGTTCTGGGTCAACTTGATATGCTTCAGAAGTTGTGTTTTCTTGAGTAGCTTCCTTTGCACTTTTAGGTGTTGATATTTTAGTCTTTGTTTGGGGTGTGGCGTTATTAGTTCTGACCATTATTTACTTATTTGAGTCGTTATCAACCCTTCATAGGCGATAGCCGTTCTTTTAATGTAGAAGGGGAAGGGGAAGGAAGGATACAGCAGAGTGCAGGTTTGTAGATGACAGCTTAGTAGCCATAAAAGCTAACAATAACTTGTTTTTCCGTTCGGTATATCTCACGGCGCAGCCTTCTTCTTCCCCTTCTCCTTTCCCCTCCCTCAATAACCTAGTTTTTCCTTCCCCTTCCCCTTCCTATGAAAAATCTTCAATTGTTTTCTCAAAACAACCCAAAATTAGTGCTTCAAGTACAAACCCAGCCGGCAACTAAACGCCCGCTTATTGGCATAGACTTTAAGGGTTTGATTGGTCAATTTATCAATCCAGAAGGACTTTCAATGCTAGGCTTATTACTAGCTTTGTTTGCTTTCTCCAAGATCATTGGAAGTGGCAAAGGGAAAGTTACTTCAGGTCGGTTGTGCGGTACGGCTGAAAAGATGGCAGCGACAGGTCTGGCCCTCAAACAAATGAAAGAAAAAAAGCGGCAACCCGTTACTTTATGGAGCGGCACGCCGACTTATTGGTTCAAAAATATAAAGGTATTGAGCGCTCAGTTACAAACGCTATTAGGCGCAAATCCTACTGTTTGGTTTCCTCATGCTGAACGCGGTACTTTAGTAATTGGTGCTCCGGGTTCTGGCAAAACCTTTAGTGTGATTGATCGGATGGTTGAGAGTGCATTTCAGCAAGGCTTTCCTGTGATTATTTACGATAAAAAAGGAGACCAGATGAAGCTGCACGCGCCCCTGGCAGTGCGCTACGGCTATGACGTGCAAGTGTTTGCACCGGGGGAAGCTTACAGTGGTACTATTAATCCTCTGGATTTTATGAGGGATGCACAAGATGCTGTAATGGCAGCAGAAATTGGGCAAGTTATTGCTCGCAATGCAAGTCCGGGAGAGAGTAAAGGTAATGAGTTTTTTGAGAAAGCAGGGGAGTTAATGGCGAAGGGTTTAGTGCAGTTAGCAAAAGGCAGTCCTTACCCGGATTTAGCTTTTGTTTATGCGATTATTCAGCTTCCCGATTTAGTTAGTCGCATTCACCATGCTGTCCACCGCCCGGAGGGCCATCCTCTCAAAATGGACAGGTGGATTGCCTCTAGTTTTTCACAGTTATTAAGTTCAAAAGATGCTGAAAAAACAGTGGCGGGTATTAAGGCAAGCGCAGAGGCAACTTATTCAAGTTTTATTCAAAAAGATTTGCTGCGGGCATTTATTGGTCACAGTACAATTCCCATTGTTTTGTCGGGCAAAAAGTGCATTATTTTTAAATTAGACGACCAAAGGCGCACTGTAGTGGGGCCGCTATTAGCTGCTGCTATTCACTTATGTGTAGTGTCTAATTTGAGTCGAGTACGTTCTGACCCATTTGTGTACTGTCTTGATGAGTTTCCGTCTCTCAAGTTCGATAGAATGGATCAGTGGGCTAACGAATATCGTTCGGCTGGTGGCGTGCCGATTGTTGGCATTCAATCCCTCAATCAACTCTATAATCTCTATGGGGATAAAAAAGGAGCGGCGATCGCAAGTGCTTTGTCAACTCATGTTTTGTTCAACCCCGGTGATTTTGATACAGCGGAGAAGTATTCTAAGCGGTATGGGGAAGTGGAAGTGCTGGTAAAAAATCGCTCTACAGGTAGCTCGACGGGGCAACAAACAAGCCGTTCTGTCAATTGGAGCGAGCAGTTGCAAAAGAAACCGCTTTTGAGTGCCGATGAGATTCTGAGGTTTCCGCAAGGGAAGTGCGTTATCACTTCACCGGCTTACAGTTCGGATTCAGAAGCTCTGTTTCCCTATCCCTTGAAAATCCCGGTTCGACAACGAGACTTAAAGCAAGCTAAAGAGTCAGAAGCTCTCTGGGACAGTCATATCTGTCCGCAGTTGTCTCAAAGAGCAGCCTTGCTGTCTGTTAACCGATTGACAGGACAATTAATTAATATCGATCAGGAATTGGAAAATCGGATTCGAGCTGCTGAAAAAATGCTGCCTCATCCCAATGACCCCGATGAACCAGTGACAACTGGAGAGGTGGAGGTTAGGAATGTTGCCAATTCTTCTAAGTCTCTGGCTGCGGAAGCATTAATTTTTAGCAGTCTTAGGAAGAAACTGCTAGATGCTGAGATTGGGAAAGAAGGGGAGGGGGAGGGGGAAGGGGAAGGGTAGAAAAAGCTGATTATTTGGGGATAATGTACCAATTGCGTAAATCCTGCTTTTATTGAATAAAGAAAAGCGAAAATTTATCCTTCCTTCTCCTTTCCCCTCGCTTTCTCAAAAGTACAAAGAAGTGAGTAGGAAGTAAACCTCTAATCCCCTCCGTTCCCTTTCTCCCCCTTTCCCCTTCCCCTTCCCCCTCCCCCTCTTAAATTATGCAAATAAAAGCTGATATTTTGATTGTAGATGACAGCCGTGACAACATTCACTTACTGTCTAAAGTGCTGGTTGAAAGTGGCTACAAAGTCAGGAAAGTCATTAGTGGAGAGCGAGCGTTAAAAGCAGTGAGCCTCCAGCCTCCCGACTTGATTTTGTTGGACGTAAAAATGCCAGGGATGGATGGCTATGAAGTCTGCCGTCACTTAAAAGCACAAGAGAATACGGCAGAAATTCCGATTATTTTTATTAGTGCTTTGGATGATATTTTTGACAAAGTAAAAGGGTTTGAAACAGGTGGCGCTGACTACATTATTAAACCCTTTGAGCCGATGGAAGTGCTGGTACGAGTGGAAGCTCAGCTAAAAATGAGCCGATTGCAGCAGCAACTTCTTTGTGCTAACAAACAACTGGTTACACAAAATAGCCAACTCGCTCAGGAAATTCAGGAAAGACAACAGGCTGAAATGGGTTTGAAAGTTTTTATGCACGCTGTTTCCCACGACTTGCGAAATCCCATTACAGGAATGTCAATTATTTTGCAATGTTTCCTCAAAGAGCAGTCAGTTGAACCGAAGAAAGTGGTAGGAGAAAATGAAGTTGTTATTGATAAGTCAAGTTTAGAAAGTATCCTGCAAAGCTGTTCGCGCCAAATCAAACTGATTAATTCTCTGATTGAAATGCAGCAGGGTGATATTGTAGGTGTCCCTTTGGAGTTACAGCCAATGGATCTCTACAGTTTGACACGCAGCATTTTCTTAGAGTGGGAATTAATGTTGGCAAAACGCCAAGTTGTCCTCAATTATCAATTTACTCCTGATTTACCTTTAGTTAATGCCGATTCCGCTCAGCTCAGGCGAGTCTTTGAAAATTTGATTGGCAATGCTCTCAAATACAATCCAATTGGATTTACGTTAACATTAGGTGCATCGCTGGAGCCAGAGGCCTCTTATCTACGCTGCACGGTGAGAGATAATGGGGTGGGAATAAAATCAGAGCAGTGTGCTTCATTGTTTGAATTGTACGTGCGAGGTAGTGGTGTTAAGCGTACTGCTGGGGTTGGCTTAGGGCTTTACATCTCGAAGCAAATAGTCGAGGCGCATGGTGGAGAAATTGGTGTAGAGAGTGAGCTAGGTAAGGGTACTACTTTTTGGTTCACTTTGCCAGTGTTTAAACCAGACCACTACGCAGGGCAATAACCGCAGCTTGTACGCGATCGTTAGTCTCCATTTTGTTGAAAATCGCTTTAATGTAACCTTTGATAGTATTAGGGCTTAAGTGCAGTTGATAACCGATATCTTTATTGCTTTTGCCCTCTGCCATTAGTTTTAATACCGTCAATTCTCGCGCGGTAAACAGGGATTCTTCGCAGTTGGTTGTGGGTTTTCTGAGATTTTGAATGACACAAGTGGCAATTTTAGCGTCTAGGTAGGTGCTACCTTCTCGGACAGCATTGATGGCTGTTAATAGCTGTTCTGTGCTAGTCCCTTTAATGCAATAACCCTCTGTTCCACAAGATAAGGAAGCCAATACTTCTGTATCACTGGTGTGTGAAGTTAGCATGAGGATGCGGGTATGGGGTAGCAATGCTTTTATTTGACTGGCAGCAGCAATGCCGTCGATATCAGGTAAGCCAATATCCATGAGGATAATATCGGGTTTTAGCTTGGAAGCTACATCTATTGCTGAATTGCCATCTTCTACCTGCCCGACAATAGTAAATTGAGGTTCTGTTGCTAGGAGTCGTGATAGTCCCAATTGCATCATGGGATCGTCTTCGACAATTAGGATGGTTGATGGTTTGGTTGCTTTTACTCCAGCGATCATTTTTTTCTCCAGATTAAAGGTAGGAGGCGAACTTTCTGCCGAAATTTGACAGAAAGCTTTAGCTCGTTCCTAAATTGTTGAACTTGTAAGCTAGTAGTGTCCTCATCTGTTGGGAAGATTTTTAATACTGCTAGTCTGTCTTTGGTTTGAGAGTCGTAGGGAGGAGGTACATTAACTATAGTTGAGCTAGTCTCCCTTGAAGTCCACCTCCCTATCAATGACCCTATCAGTAGAACATCCTCAGTTTCATACGCCCCGTTGCTAAACCTGTCATCTACCCTTCGCTGCTTAAGTGCCAGAACCATATTGGCGATCGCCCTCCAAAGAATCTATCGGACTCCCAATGGGTTGACGAAAATATTAACGCAGCAAAACTGCTTTATAAGCTATTTGCTGAGTTATCGGAAGCGCGGGTCGAGTTTAGGAAAACCAAAGACTCAAGAATGCTTACAGAATGGTTGCTTGAAAATAACCCCGATCGCTTTGCTGAACTAGCCGAATTTTTGCTAGGTATCCTTGACATGGGTAAGGCAGGGGTATCTTGACTAAAGCGCCATTTGCGATCGCCTCACTAATTTACCCACTCTTCTCACAACAGTTATAAGACGATTTCAGCGATCGCCACACACGATCGCCCTTGCCTTGCATCGATCTTACGCCAACTATTGCTTCTCTTTCAACGCGATCGCCAAGGCTTGCCTTAGCTTTATAGCAATCCGATCTGAGTCTCACAACATAACACCCTCTTGTCTTCCTAGACTTCTTGTATAGCAAGACTTTCAGATTTTACAGATATAGAAAATCACTTATGATTGCTATAGCATAATTGTCAGTTTCTAATCATTGAACGAGTTAAAGCGTAACTTCATCGATTTCATCGAAATTAATAGCAGTTGCTATTGACTCTGGTTTTGCCCCTAAAGCATAACCGAAACTAATAAATTCACTGATTGTTTGAGAATGAATTTGAGTTTGCAACCAATTTCTGGTTTGTCGATGTTGCTTAGTGTCCCAGACAAATTTAACTTTTTGTGCAGGTTGATTTGGATGCAACGCCAAAACAATTAGTTGCAGCTTTTCCGGCTCTATCTTAAAGAATTGAGCAGCTACCCATAACTTTACCCGGTCTTCCCAAGTCATTACAGGATGCCGAATCGCCCACTCAAATAGCTTTGGTCGTTCTTTGACAAAACCAACATTTGCGGGAACTTGTATTACTTTAAATGAAGGGGAAGAGTGTTTTACTGTTTCTCCCTGCTTTCTTAGGTGTAGCTTTGCTTGAATTGGAATGTCAATAAACAGTTTTCGCTGCGGTAAAAATAGTGTGGGCGATAGTTCTTTAAGTTCGTTAATCCACTGCTGCAACTGGGGATTACTATTGAGAATTGGCTCAACAGGTAATCCCATTAAAATTTGCTTGACAAGTAGTTGCAAATGTTGTTGGAGATAGTTGGGAACTAAAGATGGTTTTTGTAGTTTGTTAGGCTGGACAGTTTGATTGAGGTTGGACAGAGTAAGAAGATACATTGCTCAGAGCATAAAAGGCTGAGCAATAGTGGCGATCGCCACAGAAAAAGTCCGAGAGCGCACAATAGGATTAAAAGTTTATAGCCACATCTGCTTTACCACCATCAGGAACAGATTGGTCTAGATTTGCTGTGATCCCGCAGGAATTGTTTGACTACCGTCCCCCTGCAAAAGATCCAATTTGACGGTTGGCTGCTCGGTTTCTTCTAAAAACTGTGCCACAGATTTGATGACATCTGTTGCGGTTTTGGGTACGAGAACCAAATCTCCAGATGCCAGCATATCTAGTAGGGCACCGGGTTTTCCCTTGCCTCCGTACAAGTGACCCATCGAAGCTGCAAGCTTTTCAAGTTTTTCTGGTGTCTGTTGTGCAACTCGTGCCCGAAAAACAATGCCTGAAGGCGATCTCTGTTTCCGTCCCATACTCGACCTTATATCTGTGCTACAGTTTTAACAAGCGGTAAGCCTATACTAGAAATTGTACAAGACACGAGGTTTGGGTGGAAACTTCAGCTCGCTTGTGCTCTATCAGTTTAGGGTGCAATGACTCAAGATTTGCAGAGTATGCTATCGCTTTTGCCCCATAAATTTGACTGGTTATGCCCAAAAAGCGCAGTTGTTCCGTGAAAATTGCAACGCTGCACAGCGTGTTGCAGGATTGCTATCAACTTAAGCTGGAAGAGCTCAAGTACCTGAAGGATGCAATTGAGGTGCTAATTGACGCTGAAGAGAAAAGGTTGTCGGAGTTGGAAGCCGACTCAGACTGGGAAGAAAAACGAGAAGAAAAAATGGCTGCTACTGGTGCGCGCGGTAGTACGGGATACATCGAATCCAAGACAATCAAAGGATGCGGCCCTTATGCCTACTTGAGATTTCGTAAAGGCGGCAAGCATCATTCGTTCTATCTGGGCAAGCTCAAGCCTTAAGTTTTTAGGGTGCATAGACATTGATAGATTAATGGTTCTGGCATCCATGCACCCTAAATTATCGGCGTTTAGGGTGCATAGACATTGATAAATTAGTGGTTCTGGCATCCATGCACCCTAAATTACCGGCGTTTAGGGTGCATAGACATTGATAAATTAGTGGTTCTGACGTTTATGCACCCTAAATTGGTTGTGTAGTCGCGCTCGCAACTGAGTGTCTGACGGCGCTTTCTTCGGCTTGTTGCTTTCCGAATTACGAACTCATGCGTGATAGCTTGCCAGCAATATCGGTAGCTTGGTTGCTAACAGTGAAAAAAACCTTAAATGCGATTTACTCAACTCTTCACCTGCACCACAACAATCGTTCGATAGGTAGGTATTGAGCTAGAACTCGTCTAAATTAAACAGCGTAAATTGGTGAGGCGATGTCGTCATGTTTCTGGGTCGGCGTTTGCCCTTAACAACTTCTTGAACTAATGGATTTGAGTGAATTGATGTCTGATCATTCAAGTCAATAACTTCTGAGCTTTCTCCTGAATTTATTTCATGTTCGACTGGACAATCAGTATGATTTTCAGCCGGGGACTCGACAGGCTCAAACCACTCATTGTACCAATAAGTGGCGTTCATTGATTGAGGTCGATCGCTACTTAAAGTATTGCCAAGGAGCAAGTCAGTTTGACCCAACCACCAAATCGGAACAGCCAGCCAAGGTGCAAACATATAAAATTGGAACAAAGCGCATTTTAACAGAGTAGGGTCTATATCTTGACCGATACCGCTCAGACAGTAATTCGACTGTGTTAACATTAAAGCACCCGTACCGCACGCAGGTTCATTGAAGCTGGAAATTCGCTCTGTTTTATCACCACTGACCAACTTAGATATCAACTGGCACAAAGCTAAGGGTGTCGGATAAAATCCTGAACTTTTTTGAGCAGTCTTTCCACAAATTTGGGGTAGCAGTCTGCCCATATAATCTTCAGGATATAGCATGAGAATTGACAGGTCAAACATCTGATAGAGACGCATGGATGCACCTTCACAGCCGGCGGGTTCTTTGGGTAAAATCTTGTAAGCTGGATGTCCGAATGCGAACAAAACCCAGTCCAAGAAAAACTCCAAATAGTCCCAAGCTGACCAAGTTTTCCATTCTCCATGTTGAGGAATGCAATTGAGAGTGTTATCTAGCATGGCTTCTGCGGTAGGAGAATGCTGCCATTCAATTTGCGGAATCGGTTCTGCTGGCAAAGTTTCCTCAATTACAAATGTGGGTAACTTTTCGGGTTTTCTGTTCTCCAGAATGGCTAGCATTGGCTCCATCTTCCACCGCATCCAGGCATGACTAGGGACAGCTTGACACAAAGCCCAATAATCCCACCTTCCCCACAAACATCGGTCTATTTGTGCGAGAATTGTTAAAAGCCAGCCCGGCTTTAAATCTCGTTTGAGGTTGGGGATTAAAGCTTGTTTTTTCTTTGGTTTATAGGGTTGATTTCTGAAATGTAACAGCATTGACTCTCTAGTTTTGGAGTCAATGATTGGCAAGACAAGCTTGTTTTTCATGAGTGCAAGTCTGAAAAATGCACCCCTAAAAACCGCAGTAGCGGTTCGCACAATTCTATGTTGATGCAAGCAGCGTCTTGTTTAATAAAAACAGTAAAAAAAATTGGGAATACAGTGTAGCTTTTTTCAAACAAAAAAGCTACACTCTATTCCCCACTCCCCTCTTCCCTATTTCTCTCTCCCCATTCCCCTTTCTCAGCCGTCTATTCCACCAATTATTTTGATATTTGAGGAGTAGAAAATGCTTCGCACAGCAGCAGCCCCACCTGCTTGAGTAAAGCTTTGTTACCATCAGGGCATCCCGACTGAATCAAACATTTAGGACAGCCAGAACTGCAAGAACAACTGCGGGCTAACTCAGCAGCCGCATGAGCTAATTGAGGGAGAGAACGAAAAATAGCTTCCGAGGTTCCCGAACCCCCTTCTGCTAAATCGTAAAAGAGTCCTGCATAGTCATTTGCACCTCTCTTCTCTACTAGAAAATTCACATCATTAGGTGAAGCCAAAATAGTCAGAGGTAAAGCTGCTAAAATTTGATGGCCGAAACTGTGAATAGCCAACAAATTCGCGGGGTACTCCCACAACTGCTGATATCCGGGCTCCATCTCCTGTTGAGATTGAAGCAATTCCTGGCGAGTAGCTGTTACTACCTGTTGCAGGTAACATTCAATCGGGGAATTAAAACTAATTTGCAGTACAGGAGTCGCAAATTTGATTTCGTAAGGTTGCTCAAAGTTTACCTCATTAAGAACCGATGTTAGCTCAGCAGAGCGAGTTCTCTTGCCACAAACAGGACAGGCAGTACATTTTGGTAAATGCTCTTTGTAATTGACACACTTTCTATTGAGACAAGTTAACTCGTAATTGCGAGTTAATAATTGATAACCAGTGACGAGTTGGCTAATTTCTCCCCAAACCAGTTCCAGAATAGCTTGAGCTGGAATTGCCTTACTATCCGTTGAATTGGTTTGAACATTTCCTTCAACTTCTGGAATGACCAACGGGATTTGTTGAGGCAAGCTCAAATTCTGTTTGAGGCTGGTATCAGTGTGGCTAATCGCTACAGTAAACAGTCGAGTTTCAGGGGTGTTTTGCAAAATAGCTTTGCCATTCAAGAGCGAGCGCGAAGTATAAGTCACCAAACAGCCGTCTGAGTTTTGCGTGCGGTAAATAGCACCAGGAAATACCTCTCGATAAGCAATCTCCGCACTGAGGACTTCAATCTCTTCTTGAGTCTCCGCATCCACCAGTTGTATCGTGCTAGAACCCGTTCCCCCTCGAAAGTTTACATCTTTATGGGGAAAGCTCTTAGCCCATAATTTATCCCGGCTTCTGTGAAGAACACCTTGCTCAATTAAAGCCGTTGCAATTATATGAGCGCTCTTGCCAAAGTAGTGCTTGAGCTTACTGACAGGAATGCCTGTTTCGACAGCCGCGCACATCAAATGTTTGGCAATATCTATGGGATAATTGGCATTAAAGCTCACCAATTCAGATTCGGCTGACACTAACAATTCAGGGCGATCGGCAAAATAGTTATCCAAAGGCGATTGTGCAATAGGAATGAAGACAATTAAACCGGAGTTTGCGCGACCGGCCCGGCCAGCCCTCTGCCTAAAAGCTTGCAAGCTTCCCGGCCATCCCCTAATAATAGCAAAGTCAAGTTGAGGCAAATCAATTCCTGCTTCGAGAGCGCTAGTGCTGAGGATACACTTAACTGTTCCTGACTGCAAAGAGTTAATAATTTCCATGCGGCGCTCGCTTGTTAAACTGCCGTAGAAAATTGCTACTTGCAACTCAATTCCACAGTTAGTTTGAGTTACAGCTTCTTGCTTAAAAGTTGCCCACAAGTTCTTAATTGCTTGTCGGCCGTTACCGAAGCAAATTCCGCTTTGCCCTTGCTGCAACAAAAACATAATGATGCGAGCAACATCGGAATTAGCATCATGAGTCGGTTTAGTAACAATTAATTGCCGTTCTGGGACAGCAGCTCCGCTAGAGTTAATCCAAACTAACCGCTCGGGTTTATTGATATTTCGCTTTCGACTTCTACCAGATAGTAACTTCGCTAATTTAACTGGATTGCCAACGGTAGCACTCAACATCAGGAATTGCAGTTTTTGAGAACAACCTCCGCGCTCGTCTACTGCCAATTTTAATCGGCGAATTAAGCCAGCGATGTTAGCTCCGTAAACTCCGTTAAAAGTGTGAGCTTCATCTAGGACAATATAGCGGAGGCGACTTAAAAAATGCTGCCAAGGCTGACTCCAGTGAACGCCTTTCAGCGCATAGTGAATTAACTCTGGTGTTGCGCTGATTATGCTAGGATTTGCAGCTAATAATTGTTCTCGGGTTTTGGGGGGAGTATCTCCAGTTAGAAGGGCAAGGCGCGGGCGCGCAGGCTCAGGAATCAGTTGGAGCAAATCGGCAAGTTTTTGACTTTGGTCGGCTGTTAAAGCTTTCAAGCCATAAATAGAGAGTGCAGTAAATTGATGTTGGAGAATGCCCTCTAAAATAGGCAAGTACGCACTTAAAGATTTGCCAGAAGCTGTTGCTGTGCTGAGGATGACATCTTTGCCCTGGCGCACGGCTTTGAGTGTTTTAATTTGGTGCGAATAAAGCTGTTGAATGCCTTGGCGGTGCAAAGCAGAAATTATTGAAGGCGGCAAGTCTTGAGGAATTTTGTAGAGCTTAGGAGTTATAGCAGGCGCGATTGTCTGATAAATAACCTCTTCGCCTAAAAACTCACACAAATCGGCTGTTGCAGTTGGCTGCAAGTGGCTTGCTTCTGGGAAGTTATTTTGGTGAAAATCATGTCTGGCTATTAGCTGGGAAAGAAGGTTGATATAATTGGGAGGCATTGGTCACTCTAAGAATGAATCTTTTCTCTTTTACTACCGATAGGTAGGAAAAAGAACGAGAGAAGAAATTCCAAAAAAACCAACTGGGAGTCGGACTGCTTTTGGTAGGAATTACAATCTTTGAGACTTGGGATGATCTTGACAGACTTTACAATTATGCTAGAATAAATTTAATTGATTAAAAAAAATGCAATTTATTCCTATTTGAGACTGGTCTGAATTACAAAAAAATTAATAAAGGAGCCTTGATTGAGTATGATAGAAAGGGAGAAAATCATGCAATTAAGTCAGGCTATTGCTAATGAATTTCAGCCAAAAAAAATTATTTTATTTGGCTCCTATGCTTATGGAAATCCTCAAAATGACTCGGATGTAGATCTGCTAGTGATTTTGCCATACAAGGGGAGCAATTTTCGTAAAACTTGGGAAATTTTAAATAAAGTTCAACCAAAGTTTGCCATAGATTTGTTAGTGCGAACTCCTGTAGAGATTGAGCAACGCCTAGCCTGGAATGATTGTTTTTTACGAGAAATTATAGAAAAAGGAAAGGTGATTTATGAATCCGCTAACAGTTGAATGGGTTGATAAAGCTGAAGGGGATTTTACTACGGCTTTGCGGGAATTACGAGCGAGGAAATCTCCCAACTATGATGCGGCGTGTTTTCACGCTCAACAATGTGTTGAGAAATATCTAAAAGGGCGTTTACAAGAAGCGGGAATTAGTTTTAGTAAAACTCATAATTTGACATTTTTATTGGATTTACTTTTACCTGTTGAACCTAATTATGATATTTTTCGCCAGAAACTTTTAGCGTTAACTGCTTTTGCGGTTGCTTATCGTTATCCAGGGGCTTCTGCTGATAAGGATACAGCACGTCAAGCATTAAAATTTTGCAAAGAAGTCCGGCAATAAGTGAGGTTAAGTTTGGGATTAAATCCATAAAAATATAGCAGAAGGAAAGGAAGAATGTTAGAGTGGCGAACGTTACCCCAAAACAAAAAAAATAGGACTAATACAGCAGATTCCACGTTGATGAAGTACATCCCGGATCGATAAATCCACATAGGGACACGGCAATGCCGTGTCCCTACTGCACTCCAGAAATCTGGGATACGCTGTAAAAGGCTGCCAATTTAATTCGGCAGCCTTTTCTGTTATTTAGTGAGTTGAGTGATTCTGAGCAAAGCAGGCAACATTGAATCAGACTTTTCTCCGGTTTTGAGGGCAATTTCTAAATCAAACAAAATGGAGAGCGATCGACTTAAGAAGTTCGCAGATACTTCCTTAACCTCGTGCTTGAGGAAATACAGCCGTTTGGGGTTACTAATTCCGCACATACTAGCAATTTCACTATCAGAAAGTTTGCCGCCGGAATCCAGAGTAGCTTTTACCCACAGCCAAGTTTTAAACTGAGTTTGAAGAGTAGCAATAATTGCTAAAGAAAACTCTGCCCGAGATAGCAATTCATCAAGCACCTTAATTGCCGCCACTGCTTGACCTTTTAAAAGAGCTTCTGCCAGTTGAAAACAGTTGGCTGTGGTAGCTGGAACGAGGATTTTAGCAGCTTCTTTGGTAATGCGAGCGCCCGCAGCATAAATGGCTAATTTCTCCAGTTCACTAACTCTTCTAGCAGAATCGTTACCAATCGCTACCGCTAGATAACTGACAGCATCTCTGGCAATTGAGAGATTCATCTGTTTAGCAGTAGCAGCGATCGCACTTTCAATCAAATCGGTACGCCAAGGGGGAATGAGAGTAAATTCCTTAAGTTTAGCAAACTGCAACAAATGCTTGACTACCTTGAGTCGTTTGTCGATGACAGCAGCAGTGAAGATTAAGTGCGTTGTGGCGGGTAATTGGGGCAAGATTTGCAGCAATTCTAGCCCCGTTTCTCCAAATTGCTTGAAATCGCAATTTTCAACGACAATAAGTTTGTTTCCACCGCCGAAAGGAACTGAAGCAGCAGCAGAGAGGGCTGCATCCAGGGAAGAAGCATTTCTGCGGTGGATGTTGAAATCTCGCCAGAGAGGATGAGTTTGAGTCTTAAAATTTTCAACTTCTCGTTCAATTGCGTAGGTATCATTCCCAATTAGGATGCTAATCATGCTGCTAACTCCTCCTGTTGTTTGACAGTTACAGTAAGAGAGCGGCCTAAAGCTTTAGTAACGATCCGCTGCACGGATTCAAGGTGACTCTGAAACTTGTTCGCGTATTTTCTTTCTACTGCTAACACACATGAATCAGCCGAAAGTTCGGCAATTTGAGCGCGGTTTAAGAGGCTACGATTGCCTGGTTTCGCTGCTGCTACTACTTGCGCCCAAGTTGTCTCAAAGTCAGGAGAATCTGCCTCTATTTTTTGAGGACTTTTATCAAATTTGTCAGGCTGATTAGATTGGGAAGTTGCCGGCAACCGCGTTTCGGGGGCAGCGGGTTTGCTTGACAGCATCAAGTTCAGCAGGCAGACTTCTAACCAGGTAGCAGCATTGGTGCTAGTTCTCAATTGAAATTCTGATTTTTGCAATTGTGTACAAGCCGCATCAATTGTTTCAAAGTCGAGATGAAGAGCGAGCGAGCGCAGTTGTGAGTAGCCTACTGGCCCTGCAATTAAATTCTGGCAGTGGCGCGTTGATTTGACAATGAGCAAATCTCTCATTGCTGCTAGCAAGCTACTGAGAATTAGTTTGGGGGTTTTGCCACTATCAATAAGCGTTCTCGAAGATTGCAGTACGCTTAGGGTATCGCCAGAATGAATGGCTTTGAGAAGGGCGATCGAGTCTTGCTCGCTGATGCTGCCAGATACTTCTGCAACTTGAGTTAGGGTAATCTCTGAGTTTAGCAGTGAAAGCTGAGAAAGTAATTGCAGGGCATCTCTTAACCCTCCGTCGCAGGTGCGAGCGATCGCCCGCATGGCCTCACTTGCGATCTCAATAGATTCAGCGGAGCTAATTTTGTGCAATTGTCCGACAATAGCATCAACTGACAAGGCTCGGAAGTTAAAAGTTTGGCAGCGGGAGATAATTGTTGGCAAGACTTTATGTGCTTCAGTCGTACAGAGAATAAATACCACATGAGCCGGAGGTTCTTCAAGGCATTTGAGGAGAGCATTTTGAGCGCTGGTACTGAGTTGGTGACACTCGTCTAAAATCCAGATGCGGTAAGGGCTCATCGCTGGCGCAAAGTTGCTGTGTTGTATTAATTCTCTGGCATCATCCACGCCATTGTGAGAGGCCGCATCGATTTCAGTTACGTCTAAGCTTGAACAGGAGTCAATGGTTTTGCAGCTTGAACATTCCCCGCAAGGAGTGGCGGTTAGCTTTTTGTTATTCAAACAATTGAGGGATTTAGCAAGGATGCGAGCGGTTGAGGTTTTGCCTGTTCCTCTGGGGCCAGTAAACAGGTAAGCTTGAGCAATTTTGTCGGAGGTGATGGCATTGGTCAAGGTTGTTTTGATTGTGTCTTGACCCACTAATTCTTGCAGGCTTTTGGGGCGGTATTTGAGGTGCAGTGGTTGGTACATTTTGAGTGGTTAGAATACTTCTGGTAACTATTCCCCGATAGGGGAGCCGTGCCTAAAGTTAAACTCATAGGACTTACGTATAAGCTCTATCTGTCGTGTAAAAATTGTGTATTTTACCGCTACTAATAGTGTTAGCAAGTATTTTTTGCGTAAGTCCTGGCTCAGTTGTTAGCGCTGGCGCGCCGAACACACTACCGCAAGGAAAAATTGCTAAACCCTCTGCTGCTGAGATACAGCAAAAAAGCACGGCATGAAGAAAAAATAGAAAGCAAAAGGTTTGAGCGAGTGGAAGCTGATTCCAGAGCGCAAGACTGGGGCAATTTACACCTCGCTTACTTGCGGTTTTGGAAATTTTCAAGGTGCAACAGGGTCGGCGGTCGCGAGCTTATTTTAACCAATGGAGAGAAACATTAAAAATCACTAATTTACCAGCAAAAACGTTGCTTAAATCCCAAAAAAGTATTAAAATATATGTGAGGTTTGTAGACAAATTAGTGTGGCAAAGAACCACTTAAACCCTCCTAAATTATACAGCAATAGGCTCCGAATTTGTGCAGGAGAGGGCATCAAATTTAGATGCCACTCCCACCTTTCAATTATTCTTGCGGAGCGACAATATATTCGCACTCTAAAGCCTCTGTACCCGACGCAGGCGTTCCAAACGGTGCAATCAGTAAGGGAGCGGTAGGAGTTGCCATTAACACCCGCAAATCAGAACTGGAAATCGCTTTGACTGTATCAATCAAATAGCGGATGTCGCACTTGAGACAAAACTCACAGCCCCAGAGTTTAGCATCAACTGTTTCAGTTCCTGAACTGAGAGTATTGTTGAGTGATGCTCGCACTTGTTGGGCATCTAAATCAAATTCTAAAATAGCTGTTAGGTGAGACTTGTCGCTGTGAGAAGCTAACCTCTCTAAGGCTTTTAAAAAGCTCAGCCTCTCAACCACCACTTGATGGCTAAATTCAGGGCGGTAGGGAGCGATAATTTGGTCGCAAACCGGATATTGCCCTTCGAGCAACTTCGTTGTCAACCGCCAATTATTCCACTCGAATGCGACAAAATTACTAGGTTGGTCTGGCAAACCTTCATAGTAAATCGTAACTTTGTCAGCAGAATTCAAAGAACGCTCCAATAACCGGAGTACCTTAGCAGGGACAGTAAAATTAATTATTTGACTGCTCAAAAGGTGGGAATTGCTGCTTTCGTTCAATCCTAAAACCATTGCTACCCGATGCCCGTCTGTCGTCCAAACTCTCAGTTGATCGAGTCCTCTGTCTGCGTCGCGGCTGAGTTGAAAATTCCCTCCAGTTAAAATGCGTTTGTTTTCCTCCGCACTGACAGCAAATAAGCTAGCTTTGAGTACAGCAATTAACACGCTAGCAGGAAGCGTTACAAGTTTTTGTTTAACGCTGGGGATAGCTGGAAATTCGTCCGCAGCTAGCCCGCGAATGGCGTGCTTGCTTCTTGACGCACTCAGAGTGGCACTGACTGATGGAACGTCGCTTCCTTTAATAATTTCAGAAGAACTTTTTAAGGTAAGGCTGCCGTTAGGAAATTTTCCCAAAATGTCAGCAAGTATGGGTGCGGGGAGGGTAAGCTTTCCAGATTGATTGACATTCGCACCAAAGCTCACTTGCATTCCAAATTCTAAATTGTAAGCAGTCAGGTGCAAATGTTGAGTTTCAGCATCAGCTTCAATCAAAATATTGGACAAAATGGGATGGCTGCTATTGCTGGGAATGATGCCTTTCAGGGCTTGTATATAATCGTTGAATTCTCTTGAATTGCAGGCAAGTTCAACAGCCGATAGGGAAGATGTCGGAGTTGGAGAATCTGTGATTTCATTATTGAGATGGTTTTCTGGAGTGGGATTTGTTGGGGTGTCAGAAGGTGTAGAAGTTCCAATGTCTGTGATGTAGTTCGCTGCTACTTCTTCTATTTGTGTTGTTTTGGGTAGGGGAGAAGAAAGCTTAGTTGTTTTTTTGACTGATGGCTTCGTAGTAGGAGTCAAATTACTGACTGTTACAGTTGAGCGTTTTTTCTTAGCTGTTCTCTCCACTACTTCCTCTTTAGAATGTGTTCCAGAAAGTCGAGTTTTTGCCATAATAATTAGTCGGGTGTCAAGAATTTGATTGGTCGCTGCGATAGCAGTGAGGAAGGGGAAGGGGAAGGGGAAGGGGAAGGTTAAGAGAAGGGGAGGGGTAAGGGTGGAACAAGTTCAGTAAACTCGCGTTATGTTCAAGTTGAAGCAAACTGATTATTTAGATTTTGATAAGTGAGATAACAGAACTTACGCTCATCAACCGGATTTCTCTGAAAAATTGTTGCTTTCTCAACTAGATATCTACGAAGAAACCCGATTTCTGGCATCGTGTGCGTAAGTCCTGAGAGAAGAAAGTTCAACTCAAAAAAGCGAAAATTTATCTTTCCTTCCCCTTCCCCTTCCCCTAAAATTGAGCTAATACTCGTTGCACTCTGAATGAATTAGGAGGGACAAATAGTATTCGTTGGCGACATCTGCTTGTTCCAACATATAAAAGACGGTGGTACTCTTTAAGTTTCTCTTGGCTGCTCATTTCTTTGCCTACCAAAAGTCGAGTCAAAATGTCATTGCTGTCCAAACCAACTTCATCAAAAGTGCTACCTTGAGAATTGTGAATAGTCAGGGCAAAGCAATTGTCAACTTCGGCAAATACATCATCTTTAAACCAGTAATACTTCTGCCAGAGAAATCCATTACGTTTGGCACTTTTGAGTTTCTCTTTCAATTCAGCTTGGTAGCGCTTACTTTCCGATTCATGCAGCACAAAGATTTGCCGAAATAGACCATCATCAGTCATAATCTTCAACAGCCATACTCGGTAGCCGTAGTGCTGACTTATTTCAACTTGCTGTATGGTAAATTCAGTTGATGTGGCTAAAATCACAGTCTTACCATCAGGAGCCAGAACTGGTTTCTTAGTAATTAACCTTTCTCCAGATATAAATCGGGCAGTTGTTCGACTATAAAGTTGTTCTCGAACAGCCTGATTGTAATAGTTGACTCGCTTGTTTGTCCAGCACAAAATCCGAAAGCAATCAGGATTTGAGGCAAATTTTTGCTTGATGGTTTTGATAGCATAGGAATGAAAATTTAATAACTTCACCATCTACTCAATTGTCGGAACAGCACGGTAATTCCATTTTGGCAAATATTCATCAAAAATAATTTTCATTGTCTCCTTAAATCCCTCAGCTACTTTTCGACCAGTTTTATAAACTTTATCGAGTACATTTACTACTACAGAAAGTCCAGTTTTTGTGTGGGTTTTTTCCATGAGTTCTTTGACTAACTCAACACTGGTAAAAATCACTCCTTGACAAGCTCTCGTTACATGAGGAAATAAGCGATGTTCAATAGGATTGTACTTGGATGTATAAGGAGGATAATGTGCTATTCGGATTTCTATATTTAGCTCATTAACTAATTTTTGTAAATCTGACTTAAAGATATAGTGATTAGAATTATTACTGCCACCTCCATCACATTTAATCAAAATTGAATCTGCTTGAGGGTAGAGAAAGATTCCATAATTTATCCACCATGATTTAATCGATTCACAAGCAAATTCACTCGTATCTTTACTTGTACCTAGGCTTAAATATCCTCGGTTATGTTGCAAATCATAAATTCCATGTGGCACTACTTTGCCATCAGCCAAACTGAAAAAATCATGGTCTAATGTGGTAACTGTTTCAGTAGTATACAGAGTTCCTGAACGATATAAATTTCCAATAAATTCCTTTTTTTTGGTATCCATACTAATGATAGGATTTCCCTGTAACTCATACTCTTCAGTAATTTTAGCAAGATTTTCAAATTGTTCATTACGATTCTTTGTGATTTTTATTGTTTGTTTTTTTTGAGCTTGACGTTTCACATATCCGTGCTTTTTCAATAATTTCTGAACCACCGTTACGCTGACTATTATGCCATGATTTTTTAGGCCTTCAACTATTTCTTGTTTAGTAAGATTAGTCCATTTAATCTGTTCGTTCATTGGAGAGCCTGCTGTGTAGTTCTTTAACACTTCTAAAAAAGTTTCATTCAAACCAGGTATCTGAGAATCGCTAGTTTTTCTTCCTCCTCCTTTTTGACGAATTCTGTGTTGATTAAAAGTAGTGTCTGATTCACTTTTTAATTCCTTAATGCCTTTGGCTATCGTATTCCTATCTACTGACAAAATTCTCGCTATGTAACTAATTCCACCACCGCCAATTTTTTGGGCTTCTATTGCTGCATATCTTCGTCGATCTTTTTCGGATAAAGATTGATAAAATTTCTGCATTTGAGCAGTGATTTCAGAGGAGTAATACATGAATCTACCTGGAGAAAACAAAGGAAATTAACCAACAAATTATTAACGATAAAATAGGGTGAGCATCAACTAAAGATAAGTTTTGACCATAAATTTGAAATATCAAGTACATTGATGTTCACTCATTTGTTTATTATATCTTGCTTATGTTATTAAATTTTCATTCCATATTGGATGAGTGCTTCTGGTTTAACTTTGAATGCACCGTTAGATTTGTCCAATGAGTTGTAATTCGGATGTGGCAAAAAGACATCTGTTTTACTCTTGACAAATGAGCGACATTCCGTAATAAAATCAAGGACGGGGCTTTCTCCAGCTTGTCTAACTACTTGAGTTAATACAGCTTTATTGGCAATATTGAAAGCAGGCGAGCGCTTTTCTCCAACAGGATTAAGTTGCGCTGGGTCGCCCATGAGAATTAATTTCCGCTGATTGAAGAGAGTATGTTCAAATCTGCGCTCAATCCAAGACCACAATTGAGTTCCCACCATCGAACATTCATCGAGGAAAATGATATCATAGAGGTGGAGGTAACAACAGCTTGTCTGTTCTAAGACTTTCTCTTGTTCTTTGCGAACCATGCCTAAGCCTAAAAGCTGGTGTATCGTCATAAAATCTACTCCGAAAATGCCTTGAGATGCTGCCATTTTTCTGAGGATACCGACGGCTTTGTTAGTAGGTGCAGTAAGGGCAATACGCTTGCTTTGAGCCAAGAGTTCTTTGATTATAAGGAAAATAAGTGTGCTTTTTCCAGTGCCTGCATAACCGCAAAGCAAGAAGAATGCGGAAGTGCTGCTTGCAAATGTTCTCAAATTGTCGAGTGCTTGCTGCTGCTGCGGCTTGAGAGTAAAGGGAATTTGTTTAAATTCCTGCGGTCGTTCTAGTAAAGTTTGAATCATTAGTGTACAGTAATGCTAATTCGTTCGCATCCTAATAAGCGCTAGCTTGAGGGGGAGTATGAGGAACATTCAAATCAAAACTGACTTATAACAATAGTTCCGAATTTCAGAAAAGAATGGCTGTAATGGTTGATTTTTCGTTATGTGAACTTACCTAAAACTCTGATTATGTCATTGACAAAAAAAGTTGTCATAAGTATTGTTTAATCAAAAATCAGCTCTGAATTTTATGATAATTCAGAGCTAGTTTTGCTGCTGTTGTTAGTTGTTAAACAATAATAACTTTGGTTTTCTTAACTCGTTTGATATTCACTGCTGTGCCAATACTATGTCCATCCCAAATGGCTAATCCGTAGTCACAATGCGAACACATTTCGATATCGCGATCGCTATAGTTTCCGCTAATACCAACAACTGGATAACCAGAAGTATTTCTGGGTTTGCCATTGCCGCTAAACAAGGCATAGTAAACCAAAACTTTCTCGTAGTTCTTAGACCGCAAGTATTGCTGAACTAAGCTATCAACTCCAGGCGCATCACCGACTCTGACTTCAAACCCTAGTTCAATGATGCGATTGAGAGATGTATGAGCCTCTGATGGCAATTCCTGGATGGAACGACTGCCAGAAATCATTACTATTTTGTTCATGGTTATTTCTTTGAAATTGTAGCTGAAGAGTGAATTAAAACCCACTAAAAGATTGCTCCTTTAGTGGGTATTTATAACTAGAGAAAGTCAACATTTTTCGCCGCTAGGCGATTTATCTTTCGGATTGGCAAAAGAGTTTTTAATTGCATTTACAGTTTTGTTACAGACTAGCCAATCCTATTCTCCATTCCCATCATTTTGGCATCTTTTCTAAATCAAGTTCAGCCACTTCCCACAGAGCTTCTAAGCGCTTCTTTAAAGTTTTATGTCTGGGTATTTCTACAACATACTCGTACTTAGAACCTGTATGTTGAAGTTCTGGACTTTGGCAATCAATTAGGTAGCTCAGGCGGCCAACTAGCTTTTTAATAGGTATTAGCCAAATCTTAGCTAATGCTTTAGTACGGAAACCAATCCAAGCTTTAAAGTAAGAGCCATCTTCGCTAACTTGGTAAGCAACATTGGGGGATAATTTAACAAGAAATGGGATATGAGTAATGCCTAAACTTTTGAGTTCAGTCAAGCTGTAGCTTTGAATTTCTCCACTGTCCCATTGAATTTGAAATGGGCGTAGTGCCTGAATATTCAAACTAATAACTATTCCCCTTTGTTCCATTTGATTTCGGCGTTGTTCGAGGCAATCGCCCTCTCGAAAACCACTCCATCCATGTTTCTTAGCTAAATGTTTAAGGCAATAGTCCCAGGCTTCTTCCCAAGCAATATCAAAGTCAAGAAGCTCATAACTTTCTGTACTCAATTGTTGAGTCAATTTATCTTTGAGTTGCTGCTTTTGAATTGGTAAGGCAATTTCTAAGAAATTGTCGGGTACTTCAAAAACCAAGTGTGTCTTAGCCCTAACTTTTAGGTCATTGAAAGACAAAAAGCGAGTGGCTTCTAATTGTTGGGGTGTAAAGACATTTATGGCGCAACTTGTCGGATAGCCAGGGAACAAGTTGATGGGAAAGAGATAATAGTAGTCGAGAGTGAATATGAGAATGTGATGTTCAGTTAGCGATTCTACTTGGAAAGTAGTGGTGTTACTGAATTGTAGTTGTTGCGAATTAGCTAGTACAATTGTTGTGCAAGCGGGAAGTTCTCCAGTAGTTTTTTGAGGAATAAACAGAGGCACAAGGGATATTTTAAGCACCCGAATTTCATCTAAGGTATAATTCCAGGAAAAACTATCTTCGTTGTTACTAGCATCCCAAGTAATTATTACAGGTCTATCGGTTTGATGGAGGGCTGTTATCGTGCCGTAATGGTTGCCAGATTTGACGATATCGCCTACTTTAAAGGGAAGTTGAGCGAAAGGAGGCGGAGTGAGAAAAGGAAAAATTACCGCTACCACTTCTTTGATTTCACTGGGGGGATCGTTGTCAGGTTTAGAGCAAGTATTTGAGAAGCCAATTAAAGTCGTGTTAGAGTCCATAACCTTTGAGAAGCTAATTGTTTTCAACTTCTCCCGTTAGGGGATATCTTCTCGCGCTTAATCCCTTAACTTTTTGTGGTTTAATATCAAATCCGAACGAGTTTGTGCTTTATTTCGGCTTAAATTTTTTTGAAGTCTTGCTAAGTACCCAGGGTAAACGCATCTTAATTTCAACCTAAAACATGATAAGATCAAGTGTTTAGCTAAATCAAGTGCGTAATTGATAGGTGCGATCGATGGCGAAAGGGTTTACTTCGACTTTAACTTCCCAACAAAAAACAATAGGTGTATCGAATCCGACCGACTTATTGAACGTTAGTTTTTTAAACCATTTTGAGACCTTGACCGATCCAAGAATAGAAAGAAGTAAAGAGCATTTACTAATAGATATTGTAGCCATTGCGATTCTAGCAGTCATTAGCGGTGCGGATGGATGGGGGGCAATAGAACTCTATGGAAAAACTAAATATGAATGGCTAAAAGGTTTTCTAGAACTGCCGAATGGAATTCCTTCTCATGATACATTTAGTCGAGTATTTGCTCGACTTGAACCGAAGCAGTTTCAAGAGTGTTTTTTGAGTTGGGTAAATTCAATTACCAAAAAATTGGAGCTAGAAGTTATAGCCATAGATGGCAAAACAATGAAACAATCTTATGACCGGAATCAAAACCAAAAACCGTTAGATATAGTCAGTGCATGGTCGTCGTCCCATCAATTAGTTTTAGGGCAAAAAAAAGTCAATAAGAAATCCAACGAAGTGACAGCAATTCCGGCTTTGTTAGAGATGCTAGAAATTGCTGGAAGCATAATAACCATCGATGCTTTGGGATGTCAGAAAGAAATAGCAGCGCTCATAATTAAGAAGAAAGGAGATTATCTTTTAGCGCTAAAGGGAAATCAAAAGCTTCTTCATAAAGACGTAAAAGACTGGTTTGAATTAGCTCGAAAAGAAAAGTTTGCTGGCAGAGAGCATAGCTATTATCAACAAATAGAAGGAGGGCATCATCGAGTTGAAAAAAGACAAATTTGGACTGTGGCAGTCTCGGAGTTGCCATCTCTTCATAATCAATCATTATGGACGGGATTAAAAACGGTTGTGATGGTCGTAAGTGAAAGACGTTTGTGGAATAAAACTACAACAGAAGTTCGGTTTTATTTAAGTAGTTTAGCCAGTAATGCCGAGAAGATTTCTCAAGCAATTCGCAGTCATTGGGGTATTGAAAATAGCTTACATTGGACATTGAATGTTACTTTTTCTGAAGACAAGAGTCGTATTCGTAAAGATCATTCTCCTGAAAATTTTGCTCTTGTACGTCGTTTAGCTGTCAATTTACTGAAACAGGAAAAAGGATTTAAAGGAAGTTTAAAAATGAAGCGGTATCTGGCGGGAATGGATAATAATTATTTAGTTCAAATTTTAAACTCTGCCAGCTAACGCTCGAAAACTAAAACTGATTCCCGATCTAAATTGATTCAGCTTTGAGAATTTAGAAGTCCTTAAAGCTCGATTTTAACTGGGTTAATTGCATCAGATTTAAGAGTTTTAAGAATTGTTTTATAAAAAAAAGTCATGCACAAATATGATTTTCTGTCAACTTAATTTAGATGCGTTTACCCTGCTTAAGGTTGGAAGTAAAAGAGAACCATTACATGAACGCTTGCTTGGATTACGTGGTCGTTCAATATCTCGATATCGCCACTTACTTAAAGGGTTAGTAGCTGCTGGGACAGGGGTGGGAATTGAATGGGGTTCTCCTCAAACTGGTGGAGGTGGGGTTGCTAATCTCCCCCTTACAACCGCTAAAGCTATTATAGCTATACTAGATCAAATAACAACTGAACTCCCTGTAGAGTATAAAATTACAGGTGAGCTAATCGGAGGAAATAAACGTACTGCCACTTACGAAATAAAAGACCTTAGAGACAACCAAAAATATTCAGATAAAGTTTTAGAAGAAGCAAGACAAGATATAGCAGAAGCCAGATTAACAGGAATATATGTTGCCATCATTCGAGAAAAGGTAGAAGTGTTCCCTATTACTGGAGTTGAAAAAATTGAATACGAACTTGTCTCCCTAAAACCATTCACATAAAGCCCCCAAATGGATACACAAAATTTAAAACAACATACGGGCCAGTTAGATCGGCTAGCAAGCCATTTACCCCAAATTGGCTTGCTAACTGATCTAGCTTAAATCCTTGCTAAGCGAGATTTTCAGCCATGTTCGCAAGTTTCTGCACGATTGCTACTCAAACCTTTGTCATTGCTCTGCTTCAGGTTTGGGTTCCTTCGGTTTTTTCTCAAAGACTTGGATATTTGGCTCTAATAGCACAAAGCCGTTAGAGGTTGATTCACCCATCTTGCCACCAATAGCAGCCACCCACATGGGATAGTTGGCAGCAGCATCCTCAAGCTTCTTCCATATTTTTGGTTTAACAGTAACGGACACTACCCGACCGTCACAGTCAAGCTCAAAGGTTTTCCAGTTGTCTTTGTTAGTTTCTACGTTGATAGGGAGTTCGTTAATTTTGATGATGAGTTCAAGCTTGCCAATTGTCATAGGTAGTTTCGTTGGTTTAATGCGTTGCTCTTCTGATACTTTGTCAGCCTTGTTATATTTTCCGGCCTAGGGGTGAAAATCGCTACAGCTTTAGCGGGTTAATCACATTTCCCCGCCTAAGCCCTGTAACCATTGAAGCAACATCAAAAAACTAACATATCCCAATTTAAAAAGTCGAAAATATACAATTACATTTTTGTACAAACTTAAAGTTTCACCATTTATAAATTCAGTCAATACTAATCATCTTTATCATCGTCTTTATCATCGTCTTTATCATCGTCTTTATCAATGTCTCTATCATTGTCTTTATCCTTGTCTTTATCAAATTTTTTACTATCAGAAGTCCTATCCGAATTTATTGGACTTGAAGGCTTTAATAATAAAGGTAATACTGCACAACTGTGACAACTTAAAAACAGAAATATAATTGCTGTTGTTTTGCTAAAAACAGACCGATTGTTGTGGATATTCATGTTGAAAAAAAAGATAAATGAATAATCAAACTGAGGATATGGATTTGGTCTGTAGTCAGCTCCAATCTCAAGTTTGTAATTGTAAGTGTGACACAAAAAGTTAGACCAAAACCAGGCGTTGCTGATTTATGGTATGAAAGGCTAAATATGCAAATCATAGAAACCAGTATCACAAAGCTTCTGAATTTTTAAATTATTTTTTTCATACCCTGATTAAGCAACGCCCTAGTTTTTTCTGAGTGTTGCGATGACCCCAGGGGACAAATGCAGGTGTCAGTGCGGCATAACGGGCATACTCCTCAAGAC
Source organism: Microcoleus sp. N3A4 (assembly GCF_036701805.1). Taxonomy (NCBI): domain Bacteria; kingdom Bacillati; phylum Cyanobacteriota; class Cyanophyceae; order Oscillatoriales; family Microcoleaceae; genus Microcoleus; species Microcoleus sp. N3A4. Next base: position 17,867 of record NZ_JAUBRJ010000025.1, on the reverse strand, counting down.
CTCCTTGTGAATAGAACAACTCGCGATTCCAGGCTTGTTACCATCCTTGCATCTGTGCGATTTCAGCGCTCTGAGATGTGATGATTGACTGAGCCAAAGTACGGATTTCTGGATGAGCAGCACACTCAGATGCCATCTTCGCCATCATCACCCCCATTTGATGATGGGGAATCATTTGTCGCACAAATTCCTTGTCAAAGTCCGGGGCTTTCTTGAGCGCGTCGAGGTCGGTTTTCATGCTCATCATGCCCTGACCCATCATGCCCTGACCCATCATGCCCTGACCCATCATGCCCTGACCCTGGCCCATCATGCACTGACCCTGACCCATCATGCCTGAGCCTGTGCCCTGCCCTTGGTTGTGGTGGTCTCCCATCATGCCCATGTCATTCATTGAACGTGCAGCGACTTCTTTGCCGAACCACTGTTTGTACCAGCTACGCATCTCTTGAATTTCACGAGTTTGGTCTTTTTTAATTGCTTGGGCTAATTTTTTAACTTCTGGGCGTTTGGCGCGACTAAAAGCAAGATCAGCCATTGCGATCGCATCTTGGTGATGCGGGATCATCATTTCGATAAAATGCCGATCGACTCGAACCGATCTGGGTTGTTGAGGATTTCCTGGTGCAGGTAATGACTGAACTTGTTCGCTGTTGATAAGGACAAATCCAGTAATAGCACCACTACTAAGTAGCCCGACTAAGCTGTACACCAAAAACTTCTTATTCATAACTCTACCTGATTTGAAGAATAACTAGGTTTCAATACTGGCTGCTGCAAAGCAAGACGCGCTCACTGATGCAACAAGGCAATGCGGTAAATTAAATGGGTTTATGCCGTTGCTTTAGCCATCTGACGGCAAGATTCAGCACAACGACGGCAGGCTTGAGCGCACTTCTTACACGGCTCGTGGTCGTGCTTCTCACACTCAGTCGCACAGCGATCGCACGCTTCTGCACAAACCGCACACATTTGAGCGTGCAGGTCAGAATTACGAGCCATGAACCGAGCGCAGAGGGCGCAGGTATCAGCGCAATCGCGGCATAGCTTAATACATTGAGCCATCATCTGCACCATGTCACTGGTTAAGCAAGCGGTTCCGCATTGCTCACACTCACGAAGACAGTCGAGGCAATTCTGAATGCAGGTTTCTAGCAGAGATTGATGAGATTTAGTAGTAGTAGTCATAGTTTTAAGCTCCTAAAGAATCAACACAGCGAAAAACAGATTGTTATGCCCTTCACCTTGGTTAGGGGATGACTAAGTTCTTATATCTTTCAAGCTACGCTCAGACTATCAGAAACCTATGAGCGATTCAAGGTTTACGTCTTTAGGAAGATTTTTCCAGATTTTTGGCGATGAGCAATTCTTTTCATCCTGATTTCATTATTTCCCATTATTATTGGAGGATTCCGACCACCTGACACCACAACCAGCCTGTAAAGGAGTTAGACTGATGAAAATTTTGGTGGTAGAAGATGATGAGGCAATTGCCGACCTACTTACTTATATGCTCTCCAACCAAAATTACGTGGTTGAAGTTGCTAACGATGGTGAGGCAGCTTGGGAACTGATTGTTGTTTATAACTATGATTTACTACTGATAGATATTACGCTCCCTCGTTTAGACGGAATAAGTCTCTGTCGTAGAGTCAGAGCGCACGACTATAAAATGCCAATTCTGGTGGTAACAGGGCGAGGCAGTGGTCACGATCAAGCGATCGGGCTAGATGCAGGTGCCGATGCGTACATGGTGAAACCGCTCGATCAGGAGGTATTGATTGCTCGAATTCGAGCCTTGCTGCGTCGCGGAGGCACGGCTTTTCAATCTGTGCTGGAGAAGGGTAGTTTGCGGCTCGATCCGACAAGTCGTGAAGTTACTTACGCAGGGCAACTTCTATCCTTAAGTCCCAAGGAGTTTTCGATCCTAGAGTTCTTTTTGCGGAATGGTCGTCAAGTCTTTACCTACAGCGTAATTTTGGATCAAATCTGGGCTTATGGAGAGACTCCTAGCGAAGATGCCGTAAGAACTCATATTAAGGGGCTACGGCAGAAATTTAGAGGGGTCGGCGCTCCCACAGATTTGATTGAAACGGTTTATGGACTGGGTTATCGGCTTAAACCCTTGGAAGCGATCGCTGATTCAACCAAGACGGCTCAACTCACGTCTCATGAAGCGACTCAACCGATTCAACAAACCCTCAGCGCCTTATCCAAGCGTCAAGAAATCGATCGCGCATCAAACGACTTAACTACAGAACGAATTGAGCCGGAAGAGTCTCTGTTTGCGGATGAGCGTTCTTTGTTATTGATCGTCGATCCCGATCGCCAACTGGCCCAACAGTTGATGAATGAAGCGGTGGACTGGGGATTTCGGAGCGCGATCGCAACGACACTTTCCGAAGCCGAAACGAAAATTGAGCAGGATGCGCCTACCGTTGTGCTACTCGATCCCGATATTACTCATCCCACAACAGAGAGTTTAAGGCTGCTGGCAAAGCTCAGTCATCAAACTCCTTCTGTGCCAGTTCTAGTTTTAACCAGTCACGATCGATTAACCGATCGCCTAGAAGTTGCCCAACTCGGCGGACATAGTTTTTTACACAAACCCTTGCCCCCGGCTCAAGTGCTGAAAGCGATCGCACAAGCGGCACAACAAGCAAAGACAGCAAAGCAACGGGTGATGGTCGTCGATGCTGATCCCCAGATTCTCGCAACTCTGAAGGAGTTCCTAGAACCCTGGGGATTGAGCGTAACAACGCTGAACAATCCTCAACAATTTTGGGAAACGTTGAAATCCTGCTCGCCGCATCTGCTAATTTTAGATGTGAAAATGCCTGCTGTGAGCGGCGTTGAGCTTTGCAAAATTATCCGCAACAATTCGCGCTGGGGGCGCTTGCCGATCATTTTTTTGACGGCGCATACCGATGCTGCGATCGTCAATCAAATGTTTTCAGTGGGTGCAGATGACTTTGTGAGCAAGCCGATCGTAGGGCCAGAATTGGTCAGTCGCATCATCAATCGCCTAGAACGGATCAAACTCCTTCAGAATGCTGCTGAGACAGATTATTTGACCAAACTCTCTAACCGCCATAAGTCAACCCAAGACTTAAACAAATACCTTCAACTTGCAAATCAACAGGAGCAGCCGCTCTGTCTAGCAGTTCTGGACTTAGACAATCTAAAAGAGATCAACGATCGTCACGGGTACAATACTGGCGACATGGTGATGCGTCAGTGGGGACAGTTGCTCCGGCAGACTTTTAGGCAAAATGCAGTCGTTGCTCGCTGGGAAAGCGATGAATTTGTGGTTGCCTTATCTAGCATGATTAAGGCAGACGGTATTCAAAGACTCGCTCAATTATTAGCAACGCTCCACCACAGAAAATTTGTTGCTCCCGATCAAACTCAATTTCGGATCACATTTAGCGCTGGCATTGCTCAATATCCAGATAATGGAACGGATTTGCATTCTCTTTATCAAGCCGCATCCGAAGCCTTGCATCAGTCTAAAATTGCTGGGTGTGCCTGTATTTTTTCTGCGGGAGACTCTAGGGCTGTTCTCAAACAAACGAAGTCTTAATTCATTATTAAAATTCTCAAACTCAAACTTTTTTTAACTCCTTATAAGTTCCTCAGATTGTTTTATTACAGTCAAATAGGAGTAACCACTCGGTAAATCAGGCTCTATTGGCGAACTTTTTGCGCTACCAATAGCATAGTCAAGATTTTCACAACAGAACGCGATCGTCAACCCCGACGAAAACTGCATGGTCGGTCACTACCCATCCAAAGCATCCTACGTGGGAAATATCTATGTTTGAAACGCTATTTACGCCCAATCCCAGTGTTGAAGCTAAAGTCAGTATCCGTCCTCGCAAAGGTGTCATTATTGGTGCCGGGCAGGTGGGAATGGCGTGTGCCTACTCAATGATTATCCAGAACTGCTTTGATGAGTTGGTTCTTCAGGATATTCAGACAGAGCGGCTTCAGGGAGAAGTCATGGATCTGATACATGGCACTCCCTTTATCGGTTCTGTCAATATCAAAGCTGGAACCGTTACCGATGCAGGGCAGGATGCAGACCTGGTTATTATCACGGCTGGAGCTAGCCAGAAGCCGGGAGAGAGCAGACTGGATCTGGTTGAGCGTAACGTAGTCATCTTTAAAAGCTTGATTGCAGATGTGATCAAATATTGTCCCAATGCCACCCTACTGGTTGTGAGTAATCCAGTAGACATAATGACATACGTGACCCTTAAACTCTCTGGATTTCCTGCGGCCAGGGTAATAGGCTCTGGAACAGTTCTTGACTCTGCCCGTTTCCGTACCCTGCTGGCAGAGAAGATGGGAATTGATGCACGAAGCGTTCATGCTTACATCATTGGCGAACATGGCGACAGTGAAGTACCCGTCTGGAGCAAGGTGAATGTTGCCGGAATGCCTCTCTATAATGAGCAGGGTAGCCCATCGCCAGACAACGCCAATCTAAATGAGATTTTTGAGCACGTCAAGAACGCTGCCTACGAAATCATCAAACTCAAGGGGTGCACTTCCTATGCGATCGGGCTGGCAACGACCGAAATAGTCAAGACCATTCTTCACGGTCAGGAACGCATCCTTCCGGTTAGCAACCTTGTAAATGGGTTCTACGGCATTCACGATGTATGTCTCAGTCTACCCTCTGTTGTCAATGAAAAAGGTGTCATTAAAACTGTCAACCTCACCCTTAACGACACGGAGCAACAGCAACTCATTCATTCTGCACAAGTCCTACGTGACATTTTTGACAAGCTGACGCTTTAGTGCCGCGCCAGCTTTGTATGAACGAAACACTTGAGGAACAACCTCTCTTAACTCCTCATAAGTTCCTCAGATTGTTTTATTACAGTCAAAGTTGGTATGCAAGGACTGTTGCATACAATCACCTCCGATCGCGCGCATTCTGGCATTGGGGAAGGTTTTGTATATCAGATTTAGGGCGATCGATGATTTTTAAAATTAGCAGTGGAGAACAGTTATGTTAGATATCGATGAAATGGGACAAAAAGAAATACACGAACTGCTACATAAAGTAGGATATGGACACCTCGGCTGCATAGGCGAAGGGTATCCATATATTATGCCTATGCACTATTACCTTAAAGACTCAGAAATATATATCTTCACAACGGTGGGAATGAAGACTCAGTATATGGATGCAAATCCAAAAGTTTGCTTACAGATCGAAGAAGTTCACGATCGGGTGCACTGGCGCAGTGTTGTTGTGAATGGTCGCGCTGAACGCCTCACTGAGCAGTAAGACATTGATCGGGTGATGTAATTTGTCAAAACGCAGAATCCAACACTTTCGCCTGCGATCAATCGAACCTGGATCGATGCTTGGGGACGTGCAGAGGTAATTGCAATTTACCGCATTCACGAGAGTGAAATGAGCGGACGAACGACTGATGGAGTCAGCAGTCGGTAAGAACAGATATACCTCAATTAAGTTTTACTAAAACATTCATAAAGGTAGAGATTATATTGAGCAACTTTTGTTAAAGTTCACTTGACAGCGAAAAAACCCAACTTGACAGGAATTACGCAATTGGCACATATTGTAAGGTGTCCCGGAAGCATCACCATTGCTAATAGTTATAGAACTTCCTCTCACGCACCATACAAGTCGATTTTAGTGTGACCGTTGCGTAAATTTTAGTTGAGATTTAATCGAAACTAGACGATGTGAATTTGAACGTCTAGGAAGGGAAAACAAGTCTAAAAATCAACAAACTTGTCCATCGTGCGGACAAATTACAACCAAGGAAACAAACTCATGGCATATACACATACGATTGTTGCTTCTTTCCCCTCCCATGCAGAAGCAGAAAGGGTTGTATTGGAGTTGCAAAAAGAAGGCTTCGATATGGAAAAGCTCTCGATCATTGGCAAAGACTACCAGACTACTGAAAATGTGCGCGGATTTCTAACCTGGAAAGATACAGCGAAAGCTGGAGCCGCAGGAGGTGGTTATTGGGGTAGCTTCGTGGGAGGTTTATTTGGCATTTTAGCAGGTGCTGGAGTGCTGTTTATTCCCGGAATGGCTCCGCTCATTATTGCTGGCCCCGTTGCTGGAGTGTTGGCGGGTTGGTTGGAAGGAACGCTTGTTGGTGGGGCTGGTGCTGCTGCTGTAGGAGGACTAGCGGGTGCCTTGGGAGGATTAGGAATCCCGAAGAACGAGGTACTGAAGTACGAGACTAAAATCCAAGCAGGGGAGTTCATGATCCTTGTGACAGGCAGCCATGAGGATGTCAGTCAGGCGAAGCAGAGACTAGACAGAATCAGTCATGAAGTTAGTCTGTCGATCGCAGTCTAAGGCTTTTTTAACAATACAGGAGTATTCAACTCCAAAAAGTCCATCAGGTTGATGAGTTGAGTTAAGGCGATCGCACTTAGGGCAAATCAGTGATTTACGTGCGATCGCCAACCATAACCGTCCTACAACTATTGAAATCGAGGAAAACTTTCATGCAGATTCAAATTTTAAACTCGCACGCTCATGCAAACAGTCAGCCCATTTTGCATCAGCACGGTCGAGAAATTCAGCCGTTTGGTACACTGCGAAATTTGCCGATCGCCCTACCTTCCAGCGCTCGTTCCGAAAGCTGCGAACAGCTCAACCAAATTTTAGCAGACAGCCTGATTCTCTACAGCCTTTATAAAAAACATCATTGGCTGATGCGCGGCCATACGTTTTATCAATTGCATCTTCTACTCGACAAACACGCGGATGAACAATTGAAGTTAATTGATTCCCTTGGTGAGCGAGTACAAACATTAGGCGGTGTAGCGATCGCCGATCCGCGCCATGTGGCAGAAGTGACAAAGATTGAACGTCCTCCCAATGGTGTCGAAGAAATTCCTGTAATGCTGTCGCGATTGCTAGAGGCACACGAGTTAATCTTGGGTGAAATTCGAGTAGCAATTACCAAAACTGCTGCCAATCGGGATGACGGAACGAACGATTTGTTGATGAGTGAAGTGCTGCGGACGAATGAATCGCAGGTATGGTTTATCGCCGAACATCTGGTCGATACACCGCTTGTTCGCAGCTGAATTTCTGTCAAACTTGTGACATCAGATGGGGAGGGTCGGCACGGGGGCGCGACCCTACAAAACCCTCGGTTTCCTGAGAATAAAACAGCCCTCTCAGGCTCAATTGCTTTTTACCACTCTTTCACAAACAATCATCATGGTGAATAAAATGGAAATGACCAACAAGATTGAAACCAACAAATCTGTGCCCCGCGAGCGCTGGGGTGAATTTTTCGATCAGTTTTCAGATGGTAATCGCGGACGGCATATTTCCATCGAAATCATCAATTCAGAACTCGGTGATGCAGAACTGATTCAGGACGCACCTCTTCATGCGATGGTTTACGATCGCCCTGGCAAGGGGGATGATTTGGTGATTGAAGTGGGTAAAGATGAGGTGACTTATGCTCACACGATCGATTCACCAACTGAAGTCTTGACGGGACAGGACTCAAACGGCGTGATGATGGCGGTTCGGATTAGTGACGCTGCTGGTGCACAAACATTGATTAAGCTACAAGCTAGTTGAGCTGATTGAATAATGCTGAGTTTAACTGATTTCAGCATCCAATGTTTTATGACCCACACTCAATAACCCGCAGCAGTCAATATGTCTGAAATTCAAAACAAAGTGGTAATTATCACCGGAGCCAGCAGTGGATTAGGTGAGGCGACAGCACAGCGACTTGCTGCTAGTGGAGCCAAACTGATGTTAGCTGCCCGCCGCGAAGATCGGCTCAAAGAATTGGTTGACGCGATCGCCCGATCGGGGTGGACTGCAACCTACCAAGTGACGGATGTGACCGATCGCGCACAGGTGGAAGCATTGGCGCAAAAAACTTTGAGTACATACAGCCGGATCGACGTACTCATCAATAATGCCGGCTTGATGCCACTCTCTGCCCTCGACCAATTAAAGGTGGAAGAATGGGATCGGATGATCGATGTCAACATCAAGGGCGTTCTCTATGCGATTGCTGCCGTATTGCCGATTATGTGTCAGCAAAAGTCGGGTCACGTCATTAATTTATCGTCTGGCCGGACATAAAGTGTTTCCGGGGTCAGCGGTCTACTGTGCTACTAAGTACGCAGTGCGAGCGATCTCTGAAGGGTTGCGGCTAGAGTCAAACGGCGAAATCCGTTCGACTAATATTTCACCAGGAGCCGTTGCTACTGAATTGACCACCATGATTAGCGATCGAGACACAGCAGAGAGAATGAAGGCACTTTATGCGATCGCCATTGATGCAGATGCCATTGCCCGCGCGATCGCCTTTGCGATCGAGCAGCCCAGTGATGTTGATGTGAATGAAATGATCGTCCGTCCGACACTTCAGTAATTTGAGAATCAAAGAACATGATGAAACAGCGAAAACGAAGACACGATCGAAATTGCGTAGATCGCAGTAATTAAAGGAGTCACCATGAAAGGTTTTGTGCAACACATCGAGAGTATCGCGATCAAAAATGAGGATTTTCGCCGAGTCCTTTACACAGCAAAGTATTCCCAGCTTGTCGTTATGGCCTTAAAACCTGGGGAAGAGATCGGCGCGGAAGTCCATAAGCTCGACCAGTTCTTTCGTGTAGAGGAGGGAAGAGGTGAGGCAGTTCTTGATGACGTGCGATCGCCTATTAGCTCGGGCTTTGCGGTAATCGTACCCGCTGGAACGAAGCACAACATCATCAATACCGGCGATATGTTGATGAGGCTCTACACGATCTATTCGCCACCGAATCATCGGGACGGCGTAGTCCACCGCAACCGCAGCGACGCGGATGCCGATCGGGAACACTTCGACGGCAAAACTACGGAATAGAAAGCGTTTAAATGAGTTTTGCACCATTTGAAATAAGCCTTTTATGAGCTGGCTAGAAGCAACGGCTCACAATCAAATTAACTTTTTGGGAATAGGCATTTTGCCTGTTCTTGAGAAGTTATTCCATCTCATTTTAAATCAGTTTTGACGGTAATTTAGGATAAAATTATGACAGATATCATGAGCCGCGAAATTCACCTAGTCTCCCGCCCCAACGGAATCCCAACCGCAGATAACTTTGCGATCGCCCAAACCGCAATCAAGCCGCTGCAAGACGGACAAGTGCTCGTTCGCAATCTCTACCTTTCGGTAGATCCGTATATGCGCGGTCGCATGAACGAGGGGAAATCCTATGTTCCGCCCTTCGAGTTGGGCAAAACGCTCGAAGGCGGTGCAGTCGGCGAGGTCATCGAGTCCCGCGCCCAGGAATTCAAGTCGGGTGATGTTGTCACTTCTAACTATGGCTGGCGTGAATACTTCATAGCTGCACCAAAAGATTTACATCAGGTCAGCCGCGATATTCAACCCCCCTCGGTTTACCTCGGTGCCCTCGGTATGACGGGTATGACTGCTTGGGTTGGATTGAATTTGGTAGAGGTCAAAGCCGGCGATGTTATTTTTGTTTCGGGAGCCGCAGGTGCGGTGGGAAATGTCGCCGGACAACTGGCTTCATTGCGCGGATGCCATGTCATCGGCTCAGCCGGTTCAATGGAAAAAATCAAATTTCTGCGGGAAGAATGCGGATTTGATGTCGCCTTCGATTACAAGGCCGGCCCTATTCTCGAACAACTAAACCAAGCAGCACCGGACGGAATTGATGTCTATTTCGATAACGTCGGAGGCGAAACCCTGGAAGCGGCGCTTTCGGCATTGCGCGTACACGGTCGGATTATCGCTTGTGGCAGCATCTCCGGTTATAACGATGAAAAACCGCAGCCGGGCCCTTCCAATCTATTTAATATGATTGGCAAACGGTTGACGATGAAAGGGCTAATCGTTAGAGATTGGGTCGATCGCCAGAGTGAATTTGAACAGGAAGTGGGCGGCTATTTCCAAGCTGGCAAACTGAAGAACCAGGAAACAGTGGTGACAGGAATCGATCGAGCGGTGGACGCTTTCATCGGTCTTTTTGAAGGCAAAAATGTGGGTAAAATGGTGGTAAAATTGGATTAGGTAGCCGCTAATTGAGTGGGTACTTGCTTCATTAATTTGAGCAGGTTGAAACCCTAGATCGCTTATACATTAATTGGGTTTAAGAAAGTATGGATCTCCAACTATCAGATCGGATTGCATTGGTCAGCGGTTCCACCGCCGGAATTGGACTCGCGATCGCCACGACACTTGCCCAGGAAGGAGCAACTGTCATAGTCAATGGCAGAACGGAAGAGCGCGTAAATCATGCCCTCAAAAGCATTCAGCAAAGCGTCCCCAATGCCAAACTTCAGGGAATTACTGCCGATTTGGGAACGCAAGCAGGAGCTGAATTGTTGTTTCAACAAGTGCCAGAAGTTAACATTTTGGTCAACAACTTGGGAATTTATGGCGCTAAAGCATTTGAGGATATCTCCGATGAAGAGTGGATAAACTTTATGGAAGTAAACGTGATGAGCGGTGTCAGGCTCTCGCGTCATTACTTACCTTTGATGTTCAAAAAAGATTGGGGAAGAATTATTTTCATCTCTAGTGAATCGGGCTTGAATATTCCCGCCGAAATGATTCACTATGGCGTTACCAAGACTGCACAAATAGCCGTGAGTCGTGGTTTAGCTGAAACAACGGCAGGCAGTCGTGTCACAGTAAATACAGTATTGCCAGGGCCAACCCGTTCCGAAGGAGTGGAAACTTTCATTGAGGGACTGGCCAAAGAGCAAAATATTTCACCCGAACAAGTTGAGAAAGAGTTTTTTACCAAGACTCGTCCATCTTCACTGATTCAGCGATTTGCTTCAACGTCTGAAGTTGCTGCATTAGTTGCATTTGTTGCTAGTCCTCTAGCTTCTGCAATTAATGGTGCCGCCTTGCGAGTCGAAGGTGGAGTGGTGCGATCGATTATTTAATGAATTCGCCTATTCAACCCAGGAATAAAATGATTACTCATCCATCTCAAGCGACGCAGCCCGTCGCGCCACTTAACAACAATAGCGAAACGCTGCTACAAGAAAATCGCGTTGCAGTATTGCTTGCAGGGTATGGTGAAGTAGAATCTTACCGGGATCTGAGTCGTTATAACCAAGCTGCAACTAAGTACATTGCAGCTCAGTTTGTGTCGATTCCAGACTGGCTATATCCTCTTGCTGGTTGGTTTCTCACACTTCAAGATTTATACAATTTTGGAGTGAAACACGATCGTTTCATGTCACCGGAAAATGAGATTTTTGAAAAACAACGTCTTGGTATTGAGGAACATTTACAAGACAAATGGGGAAATCGCGTGCAAGTGTTCAAAGGCTTTTATTTCTGTCAGCCCTTTGTGCAAGAAGTTGTAGCAGATATCATTGACCAAGGCTTTCAGAATTTGCTGATTTATCCTTTGCTTGTAGTCGATTCTGCATTCACGAGTAAAATAGCTGTAGAACAAGTCAATGAAGTGATTGCAGCAAAATCAGCTCAGAATGAGTCTCAAGATTCTCCATTTAATAAAATTCGATATATTCCAGCCTTTGCGACGGAACCTACCTACATTGATTTGATGGTAAGTCAGATTAAGGAAAGTCTGAATCAGCCCCTCGCAAGTGGCTTTTTTGAGTCTCAGGTTGGCATTATATTAACGGTTCACGGTGGCCCAGAAAAAGCGAAAGGACTGTTAACTGGGGTGATTGATGGACAAGTTCTTTACGATCGCGTACAAGCACAGTTGCAGCATCAATATCCGCTAATATCGATCGGTTGGATAAATCATGACACGCCTTTCATGAATTGGTCACAGCCTAATCTGAAGCAAGCTGCTAAAAGCCTAATCAAAGCAGGTGCTAAAACCATTCTGTTTAAACCCCTCGGCTGGGCAACTGAGAATTTTGAAACCATTCTTGATGTGGAGGATGCGATCGCATCTTTGCAGCGTAAGTATCCAACGGTGACTTACACCCGGCTCGATTGTGTTAATGACGATCCTGATTTTCTGAAAATAGCAGCAGAATGGGCTAATCCTGATATTGAAGCAATGCTGTCAGCGCCGAAATACCAGGATCGCATTCAAACTAGAAGACTTGATTTTGACTGAAATTTATAATGATTTATCTAAAAAAGGGGTTACAACGAGTCAGCGAAATTGTCCATCAAACTAAACAGATTTCTCTCAATATGCTATGGGAGTCAGCGATATCTAACGATCGCATATTCCACTCAGATCAACTCTCTCACCTGCCAGAAGCAGCAAGACGATATCTCGAACACGCGATCGCACCTGGAACTGCGATCGCCTCTGCGGTGAGATTGCAGATGCACGGCGAAATCAAATTAAAGAATTGGATTCCATTCAAAGCAGAGCAAGTTATTTGCTGGGAGCATGGACTGATTTGGAGCGCTACGGCATGGATGAATGGTTTGCCAATTGTGGGATCGGATCGAATTATAGACGGTGTAGGTGCAATGCAGTGGAAGCTTTTAGGAATTTTCCCGGTGATGATAGCTTCGGGTTCCGATATTACGCGGTCTGCTGTTGGTCGTCTTCAGTCTGAGTCAGTGTGCTTGCCATCTGTATTTTGTGGTGATGATGTGTCATGGACAACAACGGATTCATCACATTTACATTCCAGTTTTTTAGTACAAGGTGAGAGAGCCGAACTAGATTTCACCATCGATCGAACGGGTCGGCTCAAGACCTTCAAGCTACCGCGCTGGAATAACCTTGATGGCTCTGAGTTTCATTATATGGACTTCGGTGGAATTATGGAGGAAGAACGCACATTCTCTGGCTACACTATTCCGACTCGTCTGCGAATTGGATGGTATTTTGGTACCGATCGGTTTGAGTCAGAAGGCGAATTTTTCCGAGCCACAATCGATGATGCAATCTATCGCTAGACTGCTCAAAGATCAAAGAGTCTGTTACGACTAGCGGAGCCTGATTTATGCAGGAATTTCTATTTGCTCTAACACTATCAGCTTTGCCCGTTGTCAGCAACTTCATTGGCGCAACGATCGCTGAAGCCTTACCGACATCAAAACAAACATTAGGACTGGCACTGCACGCTGCTGCTGGCGTACTGCTGGCGATCGCATCTACCGAACTGATACCAAAAGTCGTTATCGCTAAACCTGTTTGGGCAACGGTTCTAGCATTGTTTTTAGGTGGAGCTTTTTTTGTATGGGTTAATCAACTTCTCAACTTAAGCAAAAATCGACTGCGTGGCATCGATCTCAATACTGTGAGTTTGGCAATTTTTCTGAGTATTGCGATCGACTTATTTGGCGATGGATTAATGATTGGCACCAGTCTGACGATCTCACCTCATTTAGGAGTAGTGCTGGCATCGGGGAGAGTTGTAGCTCACATTCCAGAAGGATTTGTAACTAATGCAGCGTTTAAGAGTCAAAATATGCCGCGAACATTGCGATTTTTGTTACTTGCGGCATTTATTATTCCTGTTTGGCTGGGCACGACGCTGGGCTATTGGGGATTGCGCGGACAAGCCGAGCTTCCCAAGCTAGTTGTGCTTGCATTTACAACAGGCACTTTAATCACGGCGATCGCTGAAGAAATTATTCCTGAAGCGCATCAAACTCAAGATACAAATTGGTCTATCTTGACATTTATCGGGAGTTTTGCGCTTTCAATATTGTTCTCGTCTTATCTTGAATAGCTTGTGATTTACAAGTAGAGGAGCCAGATCATGACTGTACCTACCGATCGAGAAACGCTTTCGCATCTATCATTAGAAGACCTACAAAAGCAACTGACTACTTCCAATCAGGGATTGAGCAAAAAAGAGGCACTGCAACGACAATCAAAAGTGGCTACAACGAGTTACCCGAAACAACCGTCAGCCCAATAATGCAATTCCTGTCGCACTTTTGGGGGCCGATCGCCTGGATGATTGAGGCGGCGGTGATTCTTTCGGCAATAGTTGGAGACTGGGTAAATTTTGGGATCATTTTGGTACTCCTAATCGGCAACGGAGTAGTGGGTTTTTGGGAAGAATTTCAAGCAGGGAATGCGATCGCAGCTCTCAAGGCAAAATTAGCACTCCAGGCACGGGTGAAACGAGACAACACCTGGACGCAGATACCAGCCCGCGAAATAGTTCCTGGCGACCTGATCCGTTTGCGTCTAGGCGATATTGTCCCCGCAGATGTGCGGTTTTTGTCAGGCGATCCGGCACAGGTTGACCAATCGGCATTGACGGGGGAATCACTACCCGTAGAATGCCAAGTGGGAAGCGTACTTTACTCCAGTTCCATCCTCAAACAAGGAGAATTGGATGGCATTGTCTATGCCACGGGAATTAATACTTACATGGGCAAAACCGCCCACCTGGTAGAGTCTGCCGAGACAGTCAGCCACTTTCAACGAGCAGTATTAAAAATCGGCGATTACCTGATTGTAATTGCCTTGGTGCTGGTGGTAGTGGTGCTGGTAGTAACGCTGTTTCGGGGCGATCCTTGGTTAACTACCCTGCGGTTTTTACTGGTGCTGACGGTTGCCTCCATTCCCGTAGCAATGCCAACGGTGCTGTCAGTGACGATGGCTGTAGGAGCACAAAAACTGGCGAAAAAGGAAGCGATCGTCAGTCGGCTGGCGGCTATTGAAGAGATGGCTGGCATTGAAATTCTCTGTTCCGACAAAACCAAGGGGCCCTTTTGGTCGATTAAACCAGCCCGAATTTTGCTAGCAGCCGTCCTGGGAACACAAATACTCGCAACCCAATTGCTGTGTATGGCATCTTTATGACCCCTCTCGGATGGGGTTTGGCCGGTTTTGTCTGGATTTTTTATGCGTTGATCTGGTTTTTGATTGCAGACTGGGTAAAACAACGTGCCTACGGCGTGTTTAATCACGATCGACCTGTCTATGTAACACGGGGTTTAAGACGGTTGAATCAATGGTTTTTTCATAAACCTTTTTCCCACGCAACCCCAGATGACATCTCTAAACGATCCCCGTCAAAGAGGAATAAACCATGAGCTTACCCAAGATATTCACTTAATATTTGAGAGTTAAAAGTATGACTGATAAATCTAGCCACACTGATTCATCCTTGAACCTATTTCCCATCAAAAAACTTGACGATTTGATTCGTCCTTTTATTGTTCCACCAGGGCAGAAGATTTCCCTTACTAAAGACTACGACCCAGATTACAAAGCCGATCGCCTCAAAAAGTCGAAAGCTAAAGGTCAATTAAAGGAAGGTATTGAGGCGTTAGCTGAATATCAGGATGTTCTCTATGCCCAAAACACCCATGCTGTGCTCATCATCTTTCAGGCAATGGATGCTGCGGGAAAAGATAGTACCATCAAGCACGTTATGTCTGGGATTAATCCTCAAGGATGTCAAGTGCATAGCTTTAAAGCTCCATCTACGGAAGAGTTAAATCATGACTATTTATGGCGATGTTCTAAGGCTTTACCCGAAAGAGGAAGAATTGGGATTTTTAATCGATCTTATTACGAAGAAATTTTAGTAACAAGAGTGCATCCAGAAATCCTAGAGCAGCGACCGCTCCCTGTTAGCATAATTGATAATGATATTTGGAAGCGCCGCTTTGAGGAAATCAATAACTTTGAGAAGCATCTGGTCAATAACGGGACGATCATCCTCAAGTTTTTCCTCAATGTATCCAAAGAGGAGCAGAAAGAACGTTTTCTAGAACGGATTAATCGCCCTGAAAAGAATTGGAAATTTTCTGTGAATGATGCGAAAGAGCGTAGCTTTTGGGATGACTATATGGCTGTCTATGAGGATATGTTCAATCACACGAGTACAAAATATGCTCCTTGGTACATTATCCCCGCCGATCGCAAATGGTTTACTCGTCTAGTTGTGGCTGGCATCATTTACACGCAGTTAAAGGAACTGAATCTCAAATATCCTACGCTCAGTAAAGAGCAACATCAAGAACTTTTAACTGCGAAGAAAATTCTGGAGAGCCAGAAATAAGGATGAGAATTGGTTGATATTAGCGATCGCTATTCCTGTGAGTCGTGATTTTTGGGCGCTCGCTTAATAATTATTGATCTTTGCGGCGGGAAGCATCCTGTAGGGAATCGCCAATATCAGGAAAAACTATGACTATTAATATTAAATAAACTAAGGGACGTGCTGATGTAAGGATTCAGGTCTAAAAACTTGCAGCTCCAACGCTTGTCTGGTAAGGGTTTTAGGGCCAAATAAGGGTTTTTGTCTTTCGTGGTTAATTGTCAATAAACGACGAAAAGTGACAGTTTTTCGTCGTTTATTGAGAATAGAGATTGATTTAGTATCAAGCTCCCGATCTAAAGTCTTTGCCCAGCAAGGAGTTCAGTGACCTGAATCCTTACGTGCTGATTAATAAAGTATCAAAAAAGCAAATCTGGAAATCTGAGGTTTCGTCAACTCAGTGGCACTTTATTTTCCTGCTCGCACCTAACGTTTTGCAGCTACAAGAAGTTGGCGATTACGAAGCTCAAAACTGTCTGACAGCAATGAACTTGATACGCAGAACAAAGCTTCGTTTAACCACTGAACCGTCAATTCCTTGTAGGTACTGTTAGTCATTTTTTCGTCATGCAGTGAACTGTTGAACAAACTTTTTTGCTACCTCAAGTTCAGGGTCATTATTTAAGTCTTTTGCTAGCACTTCACTTACCCATTTCGGCCCGTGGTTTCCGATACTTTTAACGAAACCTTCTAATTCACCTACTTCTAAAACTAGTAGGCCAATAGATTTAAGTTTTATTTGTAATCTGTCAAATGCTTGAGTTGCCTCTCCATTAGGGATAAATGGTTTACCTACTTCCTTAGCATGTGCCCAAGGAGAGGCTTTTTTTAAAGACTTCTGAATTTGTTTAATCTTTTCTTTGGAAAATATTTGCTCTGTCGCACTCTCAAAAATTTCTTCAATTTCCTTTTTCAGTTCTTTTGTTTGCAATTCAGGTCTTTTTTGGTCAATGGAATTCTTGACAATTTTCCAATCTTTTTCTATATCCTGCCAATCCCCTCCTAGTTCACTATAAATATTCTGTAACGGATTACTATCATTTAAAATATCAAAGTCTGAAACAACTTTCATTGGAACATTTAGCTTCGTTAATGATTTTATTACTACTGGAATTCTATGCTTGCCGCCGCAATGAATAAAAAGAATATCAGGGATAATCTCATTTGTATTGTCGTAAAGACTAGATAGAATTGCCGAATAGAATCTACAATCAGAATCACTTTCACAAATAACTACTTTGGTATGGAAAAGTCCATTAAGTACGTTAGAATGTCTCAGTAACGAGTCATTCCAAATACTTTCAATGTCTTGACTATCCAGAACACTTACTGTATTGATTGACCCGCTTCGTTGAATTCTAACGATTTTTAAATTAGGAACATTTGCATCAAGTAATCCTTTCAAAAAATCTTCGCTATGAGTTGCCAAGAAAAGTTGTCTATTGTCAGGTAGGTCTCTTGCTAGCATTTTCCCTAAAAGTCTTGCTTGAGGTGGATGAAGAAATGCTTCTGGTTCATCAATGAAGAGCATAGAATTATTAGAAATACAGGCTGTAAGCAAAACTCCAACAAAACTCCTCATTCCGTCTCCCTGTTCATGCAGAATATCTCGTTTTTCAAGCTCAATCAAATAGTTATTTGAAACTCTATCTTCACCCTTAGACAAAACTGGTTTTTCTCCTACATAAAGTGGCACCTCAATTCCAGCATTTCTATGAACAATAAGGTCTGTCCCAAATGCTTGTCTAAAATAATTACTGGGCTCTCCTGACTTTATGGTGTATAATGTAACAAACACTACATTTATTATCATGGACTTTTATTTGGACTATATATT